>DASWPR010000119.1:0-24877 GCA_036398455.1 Dokdonella sp. | reverse complement strand
CAGGCGCGCCAGCGGCAAGCCGCAGGTGGATATCTCCTTCCCCGAGATCGAGAAGTTCGACAACCTGCCGCAGCCGCGCGCCGACGGTCCGACCGCGTTCGTCTCGATCATGGAAGGCTGTTCCAAGTACTGCTCGTTCTGCGTCGTGCCGTACACGCGCGGCGAGGAGATCAGCCGGCCGTTCGACGACGTCGTCGCCGAAATCGCCGTGCTCGCCGAACAGGGCGTGCGCGAGGTCAACCTGCTCGGCCAGAACGTCAATGCCTATCGCGGCGCGATGCACGACGGCGCCGTCGCCGACCTCGGCCTGCTGATCCACGCGATCGCCGAGATCGACGGCATCGGCCGCATCCGTTTCACCACCTCGCATCCGCTCGAATTCAGCGATTCGCTGATCGACGCGTACGCGAACGTGCCGCAGCTGGCGAACTATCTGCACCTGCCGGTGCAGTCCGGTTCCGACCGCATCCTCAGCGCGATGAAGCGCGGCTACACGGCGCTCGAATTCAAGCAGAAGCTGCGCAGGCTGCGCGCCGTGCGGCCGGGCATTTCCATTTCCTCCGATTTCATCGTCGGCTTTCCGGGCGAGACCGACGCGGATTTCGACAAGACGATGAAGCTGATCGACGACGTCGGCTTCGACCAGAGCTTTTCCTTCATCTATTCGCGCCGCCCCGGCACGCCGGCGGCGAACCTGGCCGACGACACGCCGGATGCGGTCAAGCGCGCGCGCCTCGAACGTCTGCAGGCAGCCATCAACGCGAATGCGCGGCGCATCGGCGAATCGATGGTCGGCAGCGTGCAGCGCATTCTCGTCGAAGGGCCGAGCCGCAAGAATCCGCACGAGATGACCGGCCGCACCGAAAACATGCGCTACGTGAACTTCCCGGGTCACCCGCGCATGAGCGGTCGGTTCCTCGATGTGACGATCACCGAAGGCATGAGCAATTCCCTGCGCGGACGCCTCGTGGCCGCCGAAAGCCTGGTCGCCTGATTCGCGCAAAGTCGCGCGCGGGTCGGCGCGATCGACACCGGCGCTGCATCCGGCGCCGCTTCCGTTTCGTATGGGTTCGACGAGCGCCGCCTGCCCGCGGCACGAATCGCAACCGATGCGCAATTTCACGACCCTCCGCCGATCCGATTCGATAGCCGCCGTCATCGCGATGACGGCCGTCCTCCAGTGCGCGTGCAGCGCCGCGGCCGATGCGGTCGAGCACTACGAGGGCGACGCCTATGCGATCGGCGACGGCCGCCTGCTGTACCGCGAATCGCACTGGCTGTACGAAGAGGCCGGCGCCGCGTCGCGCATCGTGCTGTATCGCTGTCCCGACGGCACGCCGTTCGCACGCAAACGCCTGCGCGTCGGCGCGATGCCGCAAGCGCCGGACTTCGAGATGAGCGATGCGCGCTCCGGCTACATCGAGGGCGTGCGCAGCCATGCCGCCGCGCGCGAAGTCTTCATGCGCCCGGGCAAGGACGCGAGCGAGCACAGCGCGGCGCTGCCGACGCCCGCCGGAACCGTCATCGATGCCGGTTTCGATGCCTTCGTGCGTACTCATTGGAGCACGCTGGCCGGCGGCGCGAGCATGCCCTTGAGTTTCGTCGTGCCGAGCCGGCTGGCTGCGCTGCCGTTCAAGGTGCGCCGCATCGACGACACGCGCGCCGCAACCGACGCGACGCTGCATCTGCGCCTGCAGCTGGCAAGCTGGTACGGCGCCCTGCTCCCGCATATCGACGTTTTCTACGACGACGCGACGCACGAACTGCGCCGCTACGAAGGCGTCAGCAACGTGCGCGATGCGAAATCGAACAATGTCGAAGTACGCATCGAATTTCCGCCCGGCCAACACCGCGCCGCGCACATGCAGGATGTCGACGCAGCGGCCGCCGCGCCGCTGACCGGCACGTGCGGGCTTTCCTGAGCGGCCGCGCCATGCCTGCCTCGATACCTCTTCCGACATCGGCGCCGCAGCGCCCGCTGCCGGCCGCGACTCTCCCTCCCGATCCCGGAGCATCCATCCGATGGCCAATGTCTACCTGTATTTCAACGCCGGCCTCTACGCGCTGTTCGCGCTCTGGTGCACGCTCGCCCCGACGCGCACCGCACAGGGTGTCGGCTACGAATCGCTGTCGCGCTCCGGTCTTTCCGAATACCTCGTCGTCTACGGCGGCCTGGAGCTCGGACTCGGATTGTTTTTCTTCTATTGCATCCAGGCCGGTGCGCAGCGCATCGGGCTGGTCTTCGCCGTGCTGCTGTATGCCCCGATCGTCGTCTATCGCATTGCCACGGTCGCCCGCCAATGGCCGGTCAGCAGCACGACGCTCCTGGTCGGCACGCTCGAAGTGCTGCTCCTGCTTGCCGCGCTCGCACTCTGGTGGCGCCAGCGAGTCTGAACGGCGGCGGTTGCGCGTATTGTGGAAATTGCAGACTATCCCCCGCGACAGCATGAATAGGGATGGTTCCATGGCCGCTGCGACCGATCTCCATCCGTTCGATCCGGACCGCCTGCGCGATCTGCTGCTCGCCACCGCCGGCGGCGATGCGGGCGCGTTCGAACAGCTCTATCAATCGACCTCGGCCAAGCTGTTCGGCATCTGCCTGCGCATCGTGCAGCAGCGCAGCGATGCCGAAGACGTGCTGCAGGACGTCTACGTGACGATCTGGCGCAAGGCCGCGCAATTCGACGCCGCGCGCGCCAGCGCGATCACCTGGCTGGCGATGATGGCGCGCAACAAGGCGATCGACCGCCTGCGCGCCGGCGGCGTCGAGCGCAACTCCGCTCCGATCGATCTCGCCGAGGACCTGCGCGATCCCAATGCCTCCACGCTGGCGCTGGCGGAAACCCACGAACAGCATCGCCGCCTCGACGCCTGCCTCGGCGAACTCGAAGTGCAGCGGCGCAACCTGATCCGCATCGCCTTCTTCGAGGGTGCGACCTACGAGGAACTCGCGGCCCGCTGCAGCACGCCGCTCGGCACCGTGAAGAGCTGGATCCGGCGCGGCCTGCTGCGCCTCAAGGCGTGCCTCGAACGATGAATACGCCGGTCGGCCCCACCCCACCCGGCGCGCCCGGCTCCGGATCGCCCGAAGCAGGCGATGCGGCGGCCGAGTACGTGCTCGGCGTGCTCGACGCGGCAGCGCGCAGAGCCGCGCAGAGCCGCCTGTTGCGCGAGCCGACCTTCGCGCGCGAAGTGGCCGAATGGGAAGTCCGGCTGACGCCGTTGATCGACGAGGTCGTTCCGGTGCCGGCGCCGTATGCCCTGTGGCCGCGCATCCGTGCGGCCGCCGGCATCGGCCCCGCTGCCGATGCAAACGCCTCGTCCGGACAGCGCAGCGCGCGCCCGGGTCTCTGGCAGAGCACGCCGTTCTGGCGCTGGCTCAGCGCCGGTGCATTCGCCGCCGCGGCCGCCAGCCTGTTCGCCCTGTTCTTCCTGCCGCAGGTCACGCCGCCGCCGGTGCCTGCAGCTCCGCCCCTGGTCGCCAAGATGGTGCAGGACGACGGCAAGGCCTTGTTCCTCGCCACCGTCGATGTGCGCCACGGCACCATGGTCGTGCAGCCGACCAGCGTCGAGATACCGCAGGGCCGCGTGCCCGAGCTGTGGCTGATTCCGCCGGGTGACGCGCCGCATTCGCTCGGCGTGCTCGACCCGAACCGCGCGAATTCGGTGATCGTGCCGAAGGAACTGCTGGCAGCGCTCGGTCCGCGTGCGATCGTCGCGGTGACGGTCGAGCCGCCGGGCGGCGGTCCAGGCGGCAAGCCGAGCGGCCCGATCATCGCCAAGGGCGAAATCTCGCTGCTCTGAGTCTTCGCGGGGGCGTTTCGCGACGCCGCCCGCGTTTCGCTGATCCGCTCGAGCACGGGCGCATCCGGATCGCGCTTCGTCGCGTACCTGTCTTGCAATGAGACAGGAGCGCGACGATGAGCTGCGAATTCCGCCGATGATGGCCGGCGAGAAACCGACCACACCCGTGGCTGCGGCGCGCGTCCCGGCATTCAGCGCAAGCCTGCGCCGCTGGTTCGACGCCGACGCCGGCGATCCGCTCGACCCACGTGCCGACGCGCGCGCCGACCAGATCGACTGGCTGCGCGCCGTGCCGTTCATCGGCATGCACCTGGCCTGTGCCGGCGTGCTGTGGGTCGGCGTCAGCGCGTTCGCGCTCGGCGTCGCCCTCGCCCTGTACGTCGTGCGCATGTTCGCGCTGACCGGCTTCTACCACCGCTACTTCGCGCACAAGACCTTCCGCACCTCGCGCGGCGTGCAGTTCACCTTCGCCCTGATCGGCGCCGCCTGCGTGCAGCGCGGCCCGCTGTGGTGGGCCGCGCACCATCGCAATCACCACCGCCACGCCGATACCGAACGCGATCTGCACTCGCCGCTGCGCGGTTTCCTGCACAGCCACATGGGCTGGTTCCTGACCCGGCGCGCATTCCGCACCGATCTGGCAGCGATCGGCGACTTCGCGCGCTATCCGGAACTGCGCCTGCTCGATCGTTTCGACCTGATCGTGCCTGTGCTCCTGGCGGTCGCCCTGTACGCCCTCGGCGCATGGCTCGGCGCCGCGCATCCCGCTCTGGGCACGAATGGACCGCAACTGCTCGTCTGGGGTTTCTTCGTCTCCACCGTCGTGCTGTTCCACGCCACCGTCACGATCAATTCGCTGGCGCATCGCTTCGGCCGCCGCCGCTTCGCCACGCGCGACAGCAGCCGCAACAACGGGCTGCTCGCGCTGCTGACGTTCGGCGAGGGCTGGCACAACAACCACCACTTCTTCCCCGGCTCGGCGCGCCAGGGCTTTTTCTGGTGGGAGATCGATCTCACCTACTACGGCCTGCGCGCACTCGCGTTTGCCCACCTCGTGCGCGACCTCAAGCCGGTACCGGCCTGGGTGCGCGCACGCGCGGGACGCTGACCGGTGCGCATCGCGGTGGTCGGCTCGGGCATCGCCGGACTCGTCTCGGCGTGGCTGCTGTCGCGCCGGCACGAGGTGGTGCTGTTCGAAGCAGCCGACAGGCCCGGCGGCCATACCCATACGCACGACGTCGACATCGACGGCCGCCGCTACGCCGTCGATACCGGTTTCATCGTGTTCAACCCGGAGCACTACCCGCTGCTGACGCGATGGTTCGCCGAGCTCGGCGTGGCATCGCGCGCGACCACGATGAGCTTCTCCGTGCAGGACGCACGCAGCGGCCTGGAATACAACGCCGGCAGCCTCGACGGCCTGTTCTGCCAGCGCCGCAACCTGCTGCGGCCGCGCTTCCTGCGCATGGTGCAGCAGATCCTGCGCTTCTATCGCGAAGCACCGGCTGTGCTGAACGACGGTACGCCGCTGCAGACGCTCGGCGAATACCTCGAACGCCACCACTATGGCGAGGACTTCCGCGATCTTCACCTGGTGCCGATGGCCTCGGCCCTGTGGTCGTCGCCGGCTTCGCAGATCCTGAAATTTCCGATGCGGCACCTGGTGCGCTTTCTGGCCAACCATCAGATGCTGCAGGCGACCGGACGCTCGCCGTGGCGCGTCGTCGAGGGCGGCTCGCGCACCTACGTGCGTGCGCTGCGCGCGAAGTGGCGCGTCGACGAGCGCCTGTCCTGCGCGGTCACCGGCGTGCACCGCGAAGCCATCGGGGTCCGTGTCGAGCATGCGCACGGCAGCGAAACCTTCGAGCGCATCGTGCTCGCCTGCCACAGCGATCAGGCGCTCGCCCTGCTCGCCGATGCCAGCGACGCCGAACGCGCCGTGCTCGGCGCGATGACCTACCAGGGCAACGAGGTCGTGCTGCACACCGATGCGAGCCTGCTGCCGCGCAACCGCAAGGCATGGGCGGCGTGGAATGCGCATGTGCCAGCGGCGCCCGGCGCCGAATGCAGCGTGAGCTACTGCATGAACATCCTGCAGGGCATCGATGCGCCGCGCCCGCTCGTCGTCAGCCTGAATCGCAGCGTCGACATCGACCCGGAGAACGTGCTCTGGCGCGGCCGCTACGACCATCCGCTGCAGACTGCCGTGTCCGCCGCGGCGCAAGCGCGCAAGGGCGATATCCAGGGACGCCGCGGCACCTGGTTCGCCGGCGCCTATTGGGGTTACGGCTTCCACGAGGACGGCATGCGCAGCGGCGTCGAAGTCGCCAACGCGCTCGGGGTGGCGTGGCCGTGAACCGTCTGCACGAACCTTCGCTGAGTCACGCCCCCGATCTCGCTGGCGCGAACCTGCCGCTTCCGACGCCGCCGGCGAGCGCCCTCTACGAAGGCTGGGTGCGCCATCGCCGGCATGCGCCGCACGCGAACGCGTTCCGCTATCGGATGTATCTGCTCTATCTCGACCTGGCCGAGATCGAGCCCCTGCTCGAACCACGCTGGCTGTGGTCGTGCGGCCGCCGCAATCTCGCCGAGTTTCGTCGCAGCGACTACTTCGGCGACGCCCGGCGTCCGCTCGACGAATGCGTGCGCGAGCGTGTCGCCGCGGCAACCGGGCAGGCACCGCGCGGGCCGATCCGCCTGCTGACGCACCTGCGCTACTTCGGTCTCGCGTTCAATCCGGTGAGCTTCTACTACTGCTATGCCGAAGACGGCGTCACCCTCGAGACGATCCTGGCGGAGATCACCAATACGCCGTGGAAGGAACGCCACGCCTACGTGCTGCCGGTCGCCCAGGCCGAACGCCGCGGCAGCGTGCTGCGCTGGGATTTCGACAAGGCCTTTCACGTATCGCCGTTCGTGCCGATGCAGCGCCGGTACTCGTGGCGCTTCAGCGCGCCCGGCGAAATACTGCGCGTGCACATGGAGGTACTCGACGGCGCGGCCGCCACGCCGGCGCGCGAGCTCGACGCCACCCTCGTCCTGCAGCGTCGCGCGTTGACCGGCGCGAATCTCGCGCGCGTGCTGGCGCGCCACCCGCTGATGACGGCCAAGGTCGTCGCCGCGATCCACTGGCAAGCCCTGCGCATCCATCTGCGCGGCAACCCCGTATACGCCCATCCCGACCCGACGCAGGCACCCCGATGAGCTACGAAGCCTTGTTCGACGAATCCATCGCGCAGCGCGACGCGTCCGCGATCGAACGCATCGCGCGCAGCCGCCTGCTGGCGATCATGCATGGCTTGCGCGATTGCCGGCTGGTCATCGAAGACGGCCTCGGCACGCAGACGCTCGGCAGCGACGCGGCCAGCGTGCAGGACACGCTGCACGCGCGCATCCGTGTGCACGATCCGGCGTTCTACCGGATGACCGCACTCAACGGCAGCGTCGGTGCCGGCGAAGCCTTCATGGACGGCCTGTGGGAATGCGACGACCTCGTCGCGCTGGTGCGCATCCTGGTGCGCAACCGCGACCGCCTCGACGCGATGGAAACGGGCCTGGCGCGTTTCGGCGGCTGGGCGATGCAGGCGTGGCATGCGCTGTGCCGCAACACCGTGGCCGGAAGCCGGCGCAACATCGCCGCGCACTACGACCTCGGCAACGACCTGTTCAAGCTGTTCCTCGACGACGACCTGATGTATTCCTCGGCGCTGTACGAGCACGTCGACGACACGCTGGAAGCGGCGCAGACACGCAAGCTCGATCGCATCTGCCGCAAGCTCGCGCTCGACTCCAGCCACCACGTCGTCGAGATCGGCAGCGGCTGGGGCGGCTTCGCCCTGCACGCGGCGAAGCACTATGGCTGCCGCGTGACCAGCACCACCATCTCGCAGGAGCAGCACGAACTGGCGCTCGAACGCGTGGCCGCGGCGGGTCTCGGCGATCGCGTGCGCGTGCTGCTGGAAGACTACCGCGACCTCTCCGGGCGCTACGAACGCCTCGTCTCGATCGAGATGATCGAGGCCGTCGGGCACCAGTATCTGGACACCTACTGCAGCAAGGTCGACCGCCTGCTGACCGGCGACGGCGCCGCATTGATCCAGGCCATCACGATCGAAGACCATCGCTATGCGAAGGCGCTCGATGCGGTCGATTTCATCAAGCGGCATATCTTCCCGGGCAGCTTCATCCCCTCGGCCAGCGCGATCCTCGGTGCGTTCGCGCGCACCAGCGACCTGCGGCTGTTCAATCTCGAAGACATCGGTGCGAGCTATGCGCTGACGCTGCGCGCCTGGCGCGAACGCTTCCTCGCGCAGCACGAGGCGGTGCGCGCGCTCGGCTATCCCGAGCGCTTCGTGCGCATGTGGGAGTTCTACCTCGCCTACTGCGAAGGCGGCTTCCTCGAACGCTCGATCGGCACCGCGCAGTTGCTGCTGACCAAGCCGCGCTCGCGCCTCGCGCAGTTCACGCCCGCACTCGCACCGGTCGCCGCCGCATGAGCCGGCGCGCCGATGTCTGGATCAACGCGATCGTCTTCGAGATCGTCTGGCTGGCGGCGGTCGGCGGCGCCGGCCACGGCCTCTGGTGGGCAGGTCCGCTCGCGCTCAGCGTGTTCTTCGGCTACCAGGTACGCGCCTCGCCGCTGGCGCGTGCGGACGGCATGCTGGTCGCGCTCGCGTGCGCGGTCGGCTTCCTCGCCGACTCGATGCTGGCGCTCAGCGGCCTCGTCGGCTACGCCTCGCCCCTGCCGAGTGCGCACTTCGCGCCCCTGTGGATCGTCGCGCTGTGGGCGAACCTCGCACTCACCCTGAACCACTCGCTTGCCTTTCTGCAGGAGCGGCTGCCGCTCGCTGCCGTGCTCGGCGCGATCGCCGCGCCGCTGTCGTACTTCTTCGCCGAACAGGCCTGGCATGCGGTGGTGCTGGCGCCGCCGCTGGCGACGACCTTGCTCGTGCTGGCGGCGAGCTGGGCGGTTCTCATGCCGCTGCTGGTCGCGGCTGCGCGCCGGTTGCGCTCGCGCTCGATGTCTGCCGGCGGCGTGCGTTCATCATGAACGCCTGGCCTCTGCTCGCCGTCTGGCTCGGCGCCAGCCTCGTGATGCTCGGCGGCTGGCTGCAGCAGCGCCGCACGCGCAACGCCGGCATCGTCGATGTGCTGTGGTCGGCGTGCATGGCCGGCGCTGCCGTGTTCTACGCCGCGTGCGCCAGCGGGGCACTGCTGCCGCGCCTGCTCGTCGCAGTGCTCGGCGGCATCTGGGGATGCCGGCTCGCGCTGCATCTGTGGCGGCGCGTCAGCCACGAACCGGAAGACGGACGCTACCGCTATCTGCGCGAACACTGGAACGACGACCAGCAGCGATTCCTGCTGTTCTTCATGGCGCAGGGACTGCTCACGGCGCTGTTCTCGCTGCCGTTCTGGATGGCCGCGCACAACCCGCACGCGCACTGGAGCGTGTGGATGGCCGGCGGCGTACTCGTCTGGCTGATCAGTCTCGGCGGCGAGACGATCGCCGATCGCCAGCTCGCGCGCTTCCGCGCCGATCCCGCGCATCGCGGACAGACCTGCCGCAGCGGACTGTGGCGCTACTCGCGTCATCCCAACTATTTCTTCGAATGGCTGCACTGGTTCGCCTATGTGCTTCTCAGCATCGGCAGCGGCGCCGGCTGGGTCGCGGCGAGTCTGAGCGGCCCCGCGCTGATGCTGATCTCGCTGTACTGGGTCACCGGCATCCCGTTCACCGAGGCGCAGGCGCTGCGCTCGCGCGGCGCCGACTATCGCGACTACCAGCGTACGACCAGCCCGCTGATTCCGTGGTTCCCACGCACATCCGCCGCGTCCGCACGCGACGACACACCGGAGCATTCCGCATGAATCGCGAAGCGATTTCGACGACGGCCTGGACGCCGCTCGCACACGAACCGGACAGCGCGGCGAGCCGCTGGTCGGCGATCGCGCTGGCCGAACGCGGCCTGTTGCCCGACGCGCTGATCCGCCACGGCATCCGCCGCTACTGCGCGGCGCGTCTGCAGAGCGAGCGCGGCGGCAGTCTCGAAACCGCCTGGCTGCGTTTTCGCGAGGTGCTGGCCGATCTGCGCGCGAGCGCGCTGGCGATCGAAACGGATGCCGCCAACGCGCAGCACTACGAATTGCCGCCACGATTCTTCGAGCTGTGCCTCGGCGGCCATCTGAAGTACAGCGCGTGCTGGTGGGACGCCGACACGAGCGGTCTGGACGAAGCCGAACGGCGCATGCTCGAACTCTACGGCGAGCGCGCCGAACTGGCCGACGGCCAGCAGATCCTCGAACTCGGCTGCGGCTGGGGCTCGCTGACGCTGTGGATGGCCGCGCGCTTTCCCGCTGCGCGCATCACCGCGGTATCGAACTCGCGGCCGCAGCGCGAATTCATCGAGGCGCGCTGCCGCGAGCGCGGCCTCGCCAACGTGCGCGTGATCACGCAGGACATCAATACCCTGCAGCTGCGCAGCGAGACGTTCGACCGCGTCGTCTCGATCGAAATGTTCGAGCACGTGCGCAACTACCGCAGCCTGCTCGAGCGCATCGCCGGCTGGCTGCGCCCGGGCGGCAAGCTGTTCGTGCACCTATTCTGCCATCGCGAATTCATGTACCCGTTCGAGACGGAAGGGTCGGACAACTGGATGGGCCGCCACTTCTTCACCGGCGGCCTGATGCCGGCCGCGGACACGCTGCTGCACTTCCAGCAGCATCTGGCGATCGAGCAGCAGTGGCGCCTGTCCGGCACGCACTACGAGAAGACCGCGAACGCGTGGCTGGCCAATCATGATCTCAATGCGGTTGAGATCATGGACGTGCTGGAAACCGCCTACGGCCGCGATGCCGCGTTGTGGAACCAGCGCTGGCGCATGTTCTGGATGTCCTGCGCCGAGCTGTTCGGCTACGCCGGCGGCAATGAATGGATGGTCGGGCACTACCGCTTCTCCAGGCCGGCGGCGACGCACGTCTAGCGTCGCTGCGCGCACGCTCCGCACTGGCAACCCCCGGGGGTGCGCGCTACCCTCGCGCGCCTATGAACGCACTTGCCCAGCACGAACTCGTCCTCGAACCCGATGATGTCGAACGCCTCGCCAATCTGACCGGCCCGTTCGACCAGCACCTGCGCCAGATCGAACTGCGCCTGGGCGTCGAGATCGCCAACCGCGGCAACATCTTCCGCGTGACCGGTGCCGACCACGCGGTGAAGATCGCCGGGCGCGTCCTGCGCGACCTGTATGAAGCGACCGACGCGGAAACGCTGACCGGCGCACAGATCAATCTGCGCCTGGCCGAATCCGGCATCGATGCGCTCGACGCACGCGCCGCCGAAGGTGCGCAGGAGGTCGCGATCAAGGTCAAGCGCGGCACTGTCCGCGGGCGCGGCGCGAACCAGACGCGCTACCTGCACGCGATCGCGACGCACGACATCAACTTCGGCGTCGGCCCGGCCGGCACCGGCAAGACCTATCTCGCCGTCGCGATGGCGGTCGATGCGCTGAACGACAATCGCGCGCAGCGCCTGATCCTGGTGCGGCCGGCGGTCGAGGCCGGCGAAAAGCTCGGCTTCCTGCCGGGCGACCTCACGCAGAAGGTCGATCCGTACCTGCGCCCGCTCTACGATGCGCTGTACGAAATGCTCGGCGTCGAGAAGGTCATGAAGCTGATCGAGCGCAACGTGATCGAGATCGCGCCGCTCGCCTACATGCGCGGGCGCACGCTGAACGATTCGTTCGTGATCCTCGACGAGGCGCAGAACACCACGATCGAACAGATGAAGATGTTCCTGACCCGGATCGGCTTCGGCTCGATTGCGGTGGTCACCGGTGACATGACCCAGACCGACCTGCCCAAGCACGTGAAATCCGGCCTGCGCGACGCGGTCGAGGTGCTGCGCGATGTCGACGGCGTCAGCTTCACGTTTTTCACGGCGAAGGATGTCGTGCGCCATCCGCTCGTGCAGCGCATCGTGCGCGCCTACGAACAACGCGAGGCAGCCGCGCAGGACGCTCCGGAAAAAACGGACCGGGATGGCCGCTAAGACGTCCAGGCGTCCACGCGCCGCCGCAGCCGCCGCGGCGCCGAAGCTGTTCCTGTGGCTGAAGAACGAAGCCGGCCGCCGCGGCGTGCCGGTAGCGCGTTCGTTCGAACGCTGGCTCGCCGCGATTCCGGAACTGCGCAAGCGCCGGCAGTGGACCGAACTCAACATCCTCATCGTCGGCAGCGCCGAAGGACGCCGCTACAACCGCGAATTCCGCAGCCGCGACTACGCGACGAACGTGCTGAGCTTTCCCTACGAAGCCGCACCGGGCGAGCATTCCGGGCTGCTCGGCGACCTCGTCATCTGCGCGCCGGTGGTGCTGCGCGAAGCGCGCGAGCAACATAAGGATTCGCGCGACCACTTCGCCCATCTCACCGTCCACGGCGTGCTGCATCTGCTCGGCTTCGATCACGAGACCGATGCGGACGCCGGGCGCATGGAAGCGCTCGAGCGCGCCGTGCTGGCAACCCTCGGCATCGCCGACCCGTATCTGCAGCCGGACGACTGAACCGCGCCCGGCTCGCGCAGCGCTTTCATCGGACACCGCCCCCGCTGCACGCACCGGCTTGCACGAACGCCCTCGTAGTCGCACCATGGGATGGGGAAATGACGGGGAATTCTCGATGAACGCTCGTATCGCTGCGATCTTGTTCGGTCTCGCCGGCGTCGGTCCGATCGCGCATGCGCGGCCGCCGCTGCAGTTCGAGCAGCTGTCGGCGGGCGGTTCGGATACCTGCGCGCTCGATGCGGCGGGCGGCATCGAATGCTGGGGACAGCGTGCGGGCACGTGGGTGCCGACGGCCGTAGCCTTCACCGGCACCACGGCGACTCGCGTCAGCACCGGCCCATGGCACGACTGCGCGATCGTCGATGCGGGCCTGCAGTGCTGGGGCGAAAACGCATTCGGCCAGCTCGGCGACGGCACCACGAACGGTTCCGCGGCGCCGGTCGAGGTGGTCGGACTCGCCGCCGGCGTCGCCGACGTGGCGACGGGCACCTGGAATACCTGCGCGGTGGTCGCCGGCGGCGCGCGCTGCTGGGGCAACAACCAGTACGGACAGCTCGGCAACGGCCAGTTTTCACAGACGCCGGGCCTTGTCCCTGCGGCCGTCTCAGGTCTCGACAGCGGCGTCACCGCCATTGCGATGGGCACGGCGACGGCCTGCGCGATCGTCGAAGACGCGGTCAAATGCTGGGGCGACAATTCGACCGGGCAACTTGGCAACGGAACATTCGATTCAAGCGCCCTGCCGGTCGACGTGACCGGCCTCGGCAGCGGCGTCACCGCCTTGTCCGGAAGTTCCAATACGTTCTGCGCCATCGTCGCAGGCGCCGCCCGATGCTGGGGCTCAGGCGATCTCGGCCAACTCGGCAACGGCTTCGGCGGATCGGCGCTGCCCGTCGGCGTCAGCGGCCTCGATGCGGATGTGACCGGCATTGCCGTCGGCAACGGATTTGCCTGCGCCACGCGCGCATCGACCGAGGTCTTTTGCTGGGGCTACAGCCAGATCGGCAGTCTGGGCACGGGCGGCTACGACTCCTCGCCCTTCCCCGTGCAAGCGGCGATCAATGGCCCCGGCCTCGTCTCGATCAGTGCCGGCGGCGGTCACGCCTGCGTTCTGAAGGATGCGCAAGCCTATTGCTGGGGATTGAACGACAGCGGCCAGCTCGGCCTCGGCACGGCTTCGCCGAATGCCTACGATCCGGTGGCGGTCATCGGCATGCAGGACGGCGTGACGCAAATCTCCGCCAGCGACGGCGGCGTCTGCGCGGTGCGCGCCGGCACCGGCTACTGCTGGGGCGACAACCGCCAGGGACAGGTCGGCGATGGAACCCTGGGCGTGCGTGGCGCGCCGAGCGCCGTCGCCAACCTCGCGGACGTCGACGCAATAGCGGCCAACCTGTATCCGGTCTGCGCCATCGCGGGCGGCATGGCGAACTGCTGGGGCCTGGTGTATCTGGGCAACGGCAGCCTCGCGAGCAGCCTGGTGCCGGTCGCCGTGGACGGCCTCGGCAGCGGCGTATCCGGCATCGCGACCGGCTATCTGGTCGGCTGCGCCATCCAGAACGGCGCCGCGCTGTGCTGGGGCGACGACTCCCAGGGCGCCCTCGGCGACGGCGTCGGCACGGGTGCCCAGCTCAGCCCCGTCGCGGTCAGCGGTCTCGACAGCGGCGTCGCGTCGATCAGCGCCGGAAACCAGCACGTGTGCGCGGTCGTCGCGGGGGCGGCCGAATGCTGGGGACAGAACGATCGCGGTCAGGTCGGCAACGGCTCTGCGCCCGATGCGGTCGTTTCTCCGGTGGTCGTGCCCGGACTCGAGTCGGGCGTCAGCCAGGCCGTCGCGCGCAGCGACTACAGCTGCGCGGTCAAGGACGGCGGCGTCTGGTGCTGGGGCGGCAACGACCTCGGGCGTCTCGGCAACGGCGGCTACGACGATACGGCGGTGCCGCAGCCCGTCAGCGGTCTCGCCAGCGGCGTCGCATCGATCAGCCTCGGCGGCTACCACGCGTGTGCGCTGCTCACCGATCGCAGCGTGCAATGCTGGGGCTCGAATGATTTCGGCGACCTTGGAACCCTGGGGCCCGATGCGTCGCCCGTGCCGCAGCCGGCCGATCGTTTCCCCGCCGACATGGACGCGCTTGCGCTCGGCCTCTACACGACCTGCGGCATCGCCGACGGCGCCGCGTTCTGCGTCGGCTGGAACGGCTACGGCCAGCTCGGCAACGGCGGCGTGCCCTTCGTGCCGGCGCCGGCGCCGGTGATCCAGAACGATGCGCTGTTCGACGACGGTTTCGAGCTTCCCTAGGGGCCGGCAAACGGGCGCTGTCACGATGTCCGAACAGGCATTTGCTACACTGCCGGCCCGCCCGCCAGGGTGTTTGTTTTGTAGAGATGAGCGAGGACCCTCCTAGTACACCGTCACCGCGATCGTGGTTCGAGCGCATCACGCAGGCGCTTTCCGGGGAACCGCAGAGCCGCGAAGAGCTGATCGAGGAACTGCGTCACGCTCAGGCCAACGGCCTGATGTCGAACGACACCCTGTCGATGGTCGAGGGCGCGATCGAAGTCGCGGACCTCAGCGTGGCCGACGTGATGGTGCCGCGCGCGCAGATGGTCTCGCTGCCGGTCGACGAGCCGCTGGCGCAGGTGCTCGAGCTCGTCATCGAGTCGGGCCACTCGCGTTTTCCGGTGCATGCCGGCGACAAGGACGAGATCCTCGGCGTGCTGCTGGCGAAGGATCTGCTGCGCTGCATGCGCGACGGCGCCTCGCAGGACATCCGCGGCCTGCTGCGTCCGGTCACGATGATTCCCGAATCCAAGCGCCTCAATATCCTGCTGAAGGAATTCCGTCTCTCGCGCAACCACATGGCGATCGTGGTCGACGAATACGGCGGCGTCGCCGGCCTCGTCACGATCGAGGACGTGCTCGAACAGATCGTCGGCGACATCGACGACGAGCACGACGACGACGACGACGAACAGACGATGATCCAGGCGGGCCCGAACGGCGAGTTCCTGGTCAATGCGCTGACGCCGATCGCCGAATTCAACGAACGCTTCGGCAGCGAGTTCAGCGACGAGGAATTCGACACCGTCGGCGGCATGGTGACGTCCGAGATCGGCCATCTGGCCGAAGTCGGCGAGGAAACCGCGTTCGGCGGCCTCCACTTCCAGGTGACCAAGGCCGATGCGCGCCGCGTGCTGCAGTTCGCCGTGCGCGTGCATGAAGCGTGATCGTGGGGACTAGGGCGTTGGGCATGCGCAGTGGAAAAGTCCGCGGCCTGCTCCGCGTGCTCGTTGCGTGCGGCGGGATGCTCGCATCCCTGCTCGCGAACGCGCAGGCGTCGGCCGATCCCGCACGCCCCGTTCCCGATTCCCCGCCCTCGATCAGCCTGCTGACGATCGGCCCCGGCGAAATCTTCTTCGAGCGCTTCGGCCACAACGCGATCGTGGTGCGCGACCCGGCCAGCGGCGAGGCCGTCGCCTACAACTACGGCATCTTCGATTTCGAGGAAGGCGATTTCCTGGCGAATTTCGCGCGCGGACGCATGCGCTACCGCATCGCCGCCGACGAACTGGGCGACGACCTTGCGATGTATCGCGAGGAGGGCCGCGAGATCGTCGAGCAGCCGCTCAATTTCAGCGCGGACCAGGCAGCTGCGCTCGCCGGCTATCTGCAATGGAATGCGCGACCGGAGAACGCGTTCTACCGCTACGACTACTTCACCGCGAACTGTTCCACGCGCGTGCGCGATGCACTCGACCGCGCCCTCGGCGGCATCCTGCACCAGCAAAGCGAAGGCCGCTCGCGCGGCTACAGCTATCGCCTCGACGCGCTGCGCCTGATGGCGCCGGAGCCGGCACTGATGCTGCTGATCGACCTCGGCCTCGGCCCGTATGCCGATCAGCGCCTGGATTTCTGGCAGGAGAGCTTCGTACCGGAAACCCTGCGCAACGTCGTCGCCCAGGTCAACGTCGAAAGCGCGAAGGGCAGCGTGCCGCTGGCCGATGCCGGCCGTACGCTCAACCACGGCGTCATCGCCGAACCGCCGGTGCTGCCGCCGGATCTGCGCTGGCCGTTCCTGATCCTCGGCGTCGTGCTCGGCGCGCTGCTGCTCTGGCTCGGCCGTCGCCAGAACCTGGCCGCGCGCGTGCCGCTGGCGATCTTCGCGAGCGTGTTCGAACTCTTCTGCGGTCTCGGCGGGCTCGTGCTGCTGTTCCTCTGGTTCGGCAGCGAGCATGTTTCCGCCTGGCGCAACGAGAACCTGCTGCTGCTGAGTCCGCTGTGCCTGCTGCTGCTGCCGGCCTGGATCGCCTCGGCGCGCAGGCGCTGGCGTCCACGCCGCTGGACCCGCGCGGTCGGCTGGCTGGTCGTGCTCGGCGCCGCCTTCGCGCTGTTCTCGAAGATCCTGCCGTGGTTCGCGCAGGCGAACCTGCACTGGATCCTGTTGTTCCTGCCCGTGCATGTCGCACTGGCGGCGACGTTGGCCCGGCATGCCGGGCACGCCGGGATGAACAGCGCCCGCTAGAGGCACGCAGCCCGCCGAGCGGATTGCCGTTGTCATATCGGACACGGCATCATGGGCCGATGGGCCTACACGCTACCAATCTTCCGACCGATCCGACCTGCACCGATCCGATGGTCGTCAACTGCGTCGCCTACTCGGCCGACGGACGCAAGCTGCGCGACATCACGATCGCCGAGATCAGCGACATCCTGGAAACGCCGGACCAGTGGGTCTGGGTCGGCCTGCGCGAGCCGGACGAGGACCTGCTCGAAACGCTGCGCGAGGAATTCGGCCTGCACGAGCTGGCGGTCGAGGATGCGCACACCGCGCACCAGCGCGCCAAGATCGAGATGTACGGCGATTCGCTGTTCATCGTCGCGCACACCGCGCAGACGGTAGGCGGCAAGATCGCGTTCGGCGAAACGCATGTCTTCATGGGGCGCCGCTACATCGTCACCGTGCGCCACGGCGCCTCGCTCAGTTACGCGACGGCGCGGCGCGGCTGCGAGCAGACGCCCGAACTGATGACGCTCGGGCCGAGCTACAGCCTCTACGCGGTGCTCGATTTCATCGTCGACAACTTCTTCCCGATCGTGCGCGAATTCCGCGAAGAGCTGCAGGAGCTCGAGGAAGCCGTCTTCAGCGACACCTTCGAGCGCGAGACGATCCGCCGCCTGTACGAATTGAAGAAGGAACTGGTCACGCTGCGCCTCGCCATCGCGCCGATCCAGGACATCCTGAACCAGCTGATCCGGCAATACCCCGGCCTCGTCCGCGACGAGGTGCGGCCGTACTTCCGCGACGTCTTCGATCACGCCGCACGCATCAACGAATCGACCGATACGATGCGCGAGATGCTCACCGCCGCGATCAGCGTGAACCTCGCCCTGGTCGGCGTGGCGCAGAACGAAGTGGTCAAGCGCCTCGCCGGCTGGGCTGCGCTGCTGGCCGCGCCGACGCTGCTGACGAGCTGGTACGGCATGAACTTCCACGGCATGCCCGAACTCGACACGCCGTGGGGCTATCCGCTGATGATCGCCAGCACGCTCGCGATCTGCGGCGTGCTCTACTGGGTGCTGAAGCGCGCGAAGTGGCTGTAGTTGCGGGAGTAGGCAGCGATGCGATGCGGTCGTCCTGCGTGGATGCTCTTCGGGGCGATGCTCGCGGCCGGTGCGCGCGCCGATGACGCGCCGGCTTCGCCCGACTTCCAGCCGCAACTGCTCGGCGCGCAGTACACCTATATCGACCAGCACCAGTCGCCGCTGGTGTCGCCCTATCGCGGCCCGCTGAGCCTCGACCCGAACCGCCAGAGCGCACGCTCGCAGACCTTCGGCGCCTACTTCGGCATGGCGCTGCCCTGGCATTTCCAGGTGTACCTGGACGGCGAGATGTTCAAGGGCGAAGGCGTCAGCAACGCGACCGGCCTCGGCGGCCTGCCGAACGGCGACGTGATCCGCTCGGGCTCGGCGAATCTGGGCAAGCGTCCCTACATCGCGCGACGCATCCTGCGCTACGTGCTGCCGCTCGGCGACGACACCGAAGAGGTCGACGCCGCGCAGGACCAGCTCGCCGGCAAGCAATACACGCATCGGGTCGAAGCGAAGCTCGGCAAGTTCGCGGTCAGCGACGACTTCGACAAGAACCGCTACGCCAATTCCACCCGCACCCAGTTCATGAACTGGAGCCTGATCAACAATACCGCGTGGGATTTCGCCGCCGACACGCGCGGCTACACGAACGGCCTGATGCTGGCCTATCTCGAAGCGGCCTGGGCGCTGCGCTACGGCGTGTTCCAGATGCCTGCGCTGGCGAACGGGCAGACGCTGGAATGGCCGCTGCGGCGCGCACGCGGCGAGCAGGTCGAGTTCTCGCTGCAACCGCAGAAGGACGGTTGGGCGCTGCGTCTGCTCGCATTCCGCAACATTGCCCGCATGGGCATCTACGAGGATGCCATCGCCGTCGCGCAGGCGAACGCGAGCGTCCCCGATATCCGCGCCGACGACCGCGACGGCCGCCGCAAGTACGGCTACGCCGCCAACGCCGAGCTGCCACTGGCCGACAACGGCGACACCGGCCTGTTTGCGCGCGCCGGCTGGAACGATGGCCGCACCGAATCGTTCGCCTTCACCGAGGTCGACCGCACGCTCAGCGTCGGCGCACAACTGTCCGGATCGCATTGGCTGCGCCCGGACGACCACCTCGGCATCGCGCTCGTCGACGATGCGCTGTCGGCGCAGCATCGCAGCTATCTCGCCGCCGGCGGCAGTGGCTTCGTGCTCGGCGACGGTGCCCTGAACTACGGCCACGAACGAATCCTGGAGGCTTACTACAGCTTCCAGCCGCTGCAACATCTGCAGATCTCGCCGGATTTCCAGCTCGTGCACAACCCCGGCTACAACCGCGACCGCGGCCCGGCGCGCTTCGTCGCGCTGCGCGTTCACCTGGACTACTGAGCGCCGCCCGACTGCAGCGAGCGCCGAGGTTCGATCGGGAGGCGCTTTTACGCAGCGTCAATCCGAGGGTTTGGCTGCGACGGCATTGCCGTCCGACGCCGCGCGCAGCCGGTTGATCGACGCCAGCGCGTTGCGCCGCAGCGCATCCGACAGGCCGCGTTCGATCTTCCGGTACGACAGCGCCGCGACGCCAATCGAGGCGGCGATCGCCACCACCATCAGCAGCGCGCGTGCGTCGCTTCCGGCAGGCGCCAGGCCGCCGAGCATGCCGAACACGGCCGTGAGTACGAGCGGATGCCAGAGGTAGAGCGAGAACGACACATCGCCGAGCCGGCACAGCACGCCCGGCACCGGCAGCGCGACGCGCTGGCCGGCGAGGCTCGTGACCAGCACCAGCGGGATCAGGCTGAGTCCCCACTGCAGCACGCCGTGGTAGGTGCGAAACGCGGTCAGGAACTGCGCCAGCACCAGCGCCAGGGCGCACGCGAGCAATGCATTCCAGAATGCGGCACTGCGCGGCAGCGGCAGGCGCGCGTGACTCAGCAGGCCGATCGCGACGCCGGCGCCGAACAGCAGCACGAGCGGGCTGGTCGCGAGATTCAGATATTGGATCGCATAGCCGTAGTGGCGGTCGCAGGCGAACAGGTCGAGCCCGTTGGGGAGGCCGGCGAGCCTGCCGGTCAGCCACGGAATGAGCAGCACGGTGGCGAACATGATCGCCGCGAGCGCGGCCCAGCGCCAGCGCCGGAACAGCAGCGCCGAGCCGAAGATCGTGTAGAAATACACTTCGTAGTTGAGCGTCCAGCCGACGCCGAGCACGGGCGCGCCATACAGCGGCGCGACATCGGAGGTGCCGCCGGCGGTCGGCATGAGCAGCAGCGAGCGCAGCCACCAGTCGCGCTTGAGCGGATCGGTGAGGAAGCCGGTATCGAACTGCATGACCACGGCCACCGTCAAAGCGATCGCCCACAACGGCCAGATGCGTGCTGCGCGCTTGGCGAAGAAGCCGGCGACATAGCCCTTGGAGCCGTCGCCGCTGCGCGTCGTGTGCACCATGATGAAGCCGCTGATCAGGAAGAACAGGTCGACGCCGAGCGTCGCGCCCGGCTGGAAGAATTGCGCGATCGGCCCGCCGCCGTTCGCCGCCAGATAGCGGCTCGCGTGCCACAGCACGACCATCAGGGCGGCGATGCCGCGCAGAGCCTGGATCGGCTCGATCACTTTTTCGTTGGCCATGGCCTTCCCGCCTTGTCGCTCCCTGTCGGCGCCATCATACGGCGCGGCGCATCCCGGGGTGAAAAAGGCGGCGTCGCGCCATTCGACCAAAGGCTAATGCACTGCGTCTTGACCGCCTTTCGCCAGCGGCACAGGCTCCGCGTTCCGGCAGCGCGTGGCAATGGAGGCGGTATGGATTCGGTGGCGGCAAAAATCGGCTGGCTGGTGGTGGCCGCAATCGGCGCGATCTGCCTCGGCGTGATCGCCCTGCATCGCGGCGAAAGCATCAATGCGATCTGGCTGGTGGCAGCGGCGCTGTCGGTATTCACCATCGGCTACCGCTTCTACGGCCGCATGATCGCGACCCAGGTGCTCAAGCTCGATCCGACGCGCGCGACGCCGGCGCAGCTGCGCAACGACGGCCTCGACTACGTGCCGACCGACAAGTGGATCGTGTTCGGCCACCATTTCGCCGCGATCGCCGGCGCAGGTCCGCTGGTCGGTCCGGTGCTCGCCGCGCAGATGGGCTACCTGCCCGGCACGCTGTGGATCCTGTTCGGCGTGGTATTCGCCGGCGCCGTGCAGGACTTCATGATCCTCGGCCTCTCGCTGCGCCGCGATGGCCGCTCGCTCGGCCACATGCTGCGCGCCGAACTCGGCAACGTGGCCGGCGTCATCTGCATGATCGGCGTGCTGGTATTGATGATGATCGTGCTGGCCGTGCTCGCGCTGGTCGTCGTCAAGGCGCTCGCGATCAGCCCCTGGGGCACCTTCACGGTGGCATGCACGATCCCGATCGCGATCCTGATGGGCGTGTACCTGCGTTACCTGCGGCCGGGACGCGTGCTCGAAGTGTCGATCATCGGCCTCGTCCTGCTGCTGCTTTCGATCTGGGGCGGCGGCGTGATCGCGGCCGATCCGCTGTGGGCGCCCTACTTCACGTTCAGCGCCTCGCAGCTCGCCTGGCTGGTGATCGGCTACGGCTTCTTCGCCTCGGTGCTGCCGGTGTGGCTGCTGCTGGCGCCGCGCGACTATCTCAGCACCTTCCTCAAGATCGGCACGATCGCGCTGCTCGCGATCGCGATCCTGTTCTCGGCGCCCTACCTGCAGATGCCGGCGATCACCCAGTTCGTTGACGGCAGCGGTCCGGTGTTCGCCGGCAACCTGTTCCCGTTCCTGTTCATCACGATCGCCTGCGGCGCCGTCTCCGGCTGGCATTCGATCATCGCCTCCGGCACCACGCCCAAGCTGCTCGCCAACGAACGCGAGGCGCTGCTGGTCGGCTACGGCGGCATGCTGGTCGAAGCCTTCGTCGCGATCATGGCGCTGATCGCCGCGACTGCGCTGCATCCGGGCATCTACTTCGCGATGAACTCGCCGGCGGCCGCGATCGGAGCCGATGTGCAGTCCGCCGCCGCCGCGATCAGCCAGTGGGGCTTCGTGGTGACGCCGCAGGACCTGCTCGACACGGCCAGGAATATTGGCGAGACGACCATCCTTTCGCGCGCCGGCGGCGCACCCACGCTCGCCGTCGGCATGGCGCAGCTGCTGCACAACATCATGCCGGGCGAAGGCATGATGGCGTTCTGGTACCACTACGCGATCCTGTTCGAGGCGCTATTCATCCTCACCACCGTCGATGCCGGCACGCGCGTCGGCCGCTTCATGATCCAGGAACTGGTCGGCCTCGCCGTGCCGGCGCTGCAGAAGACCGAATCGTGGACCGGCAACCTCATCGCAACCGCGTTCTGCGTGGCGATCTGGGGTTATTTCCTGTACCAGGGCGCGGTCGATCCGCTCGGCGGCATCAATACGCTGTGGCCGCTGTTCGGCATCGCCAACCAGATGCTCGCCGCGATCGCACTGATCTTGAGCTGCGTCGTCGTGGTCAAGCTGAAGCGCGAGCGCTACCTGTGGGTGCCGGCGATTCCGGCCTGCTGGCTGGTCATCTGCACGCTGACCGCCGGCTGGCAGAAGCTGTTCGACGCCAGCCCGAAACTCGGCTTCCCTGCCGCGGCAAAGAAATTTGCCGACGCCATAGCCGAGAACAAGATCACCGCGCCGGCGAAATCGATCGCCGAGATGCAGCGCATCGTATTCAACAACTATCTCGATGCCGCATTGACCGGGTTGTTCATGCTCCTGGTCATCGCCGCCGTCTTCTTCGGCGTGCGCACGATGCTCGCCGCGCGGCGCCTGTCGAGGCCGAGCGCGAACGAGGAGCCGTACATCGCGCTCGGAGCCTCCGCATGAATGCGGCCGTGAACGACCTGCGCACCTTCTGGCAACGTGCCGTGCGCATCGGCCGCCAGATCATCGGCGTTCCCGACTACGAGAACTATCTGGCGCACCTGCGCGCGCATCACCCCGAGCGCGCGCTGCCGAGCTACGCGGAGTTCTTCAACGAACGCCAGGAAGCCCGCTACAAGGGCGGCGGCGGGCGCTGCTGCTGACGGCGACCGGCACGGCGCAGACGCTGCCGGATGCGCGCGTGGCGCACCGGCGGCACGAGGCCGGAATGAATCCTCGCCGCGACGATCGCGCTAAGCTCGTACGGTGATCCTCTACTACATCCTCGACCTCATCGGCGTCGCCGTGTTCGCGATCAGCGGCGCGCTGGCGGCCGGCCGCATCGGCCTCGAC
The DNA here is from genome assembly GCA_036398455.1 of Dokdonella sp. Classification (GTDB taxonomy): domain Bacteria; phylum Pseudomonadota; class Gammaproteobacteria; order Xanthomonadales; family Rhodanobacteraceae; genus Dokdonella_A. Next base: position 1,705 of record DASWPR010000119.1, on the reverse strand, counting down.
CTGCTCGGCGTCGTCGTCATCGCGGCCGTCACCGCGATCGGCGGCGGCACGCTGCGCGATCTGCTGCTCGATCGCCATCCGATCTTCTGGATCCGCGATCCGCGCTATCTCTACGTGATCGGCGCGGCCGCGCTGCTGACGGTGATCTGCACGCGGCTGTGGCCGATTCCGCACAGCCCGGTGCTGCTGATCGCCGATGCGCTCGGCCTCGCGCTGTTCGCAATGACCGGCGCCGAACTCGCCGAGGAAGCGAAGCTGCCGGCGATCATCGTGGTGCTGACCGGCACCATCACCGGCGTCGCCGGCGGCATGGTGCGCGACGTGCTGACCGCGCAGGTGCCGCTGATCCTGCGCCACGACATCTACGCGAGCGCGGCGATCGCGGGCATCGTGCTGTACCTGCTGCTGCAGAAACTCGGCACGCCGCGCCGCTGGGCGTTTGCCGCCGGCCTGGTCACAGTCGCCGGGCTGCGGCTCGCGGCGATCGCCTGGGGCTTCCAGCTGCCCGTGTTCAGCCTGCCGGCACAGGGCTGAGCGGTTCTTCCGGCAGCGGCGCGCCCGCCTGCCAGTGCTGTCCCAGCAAGGCTTCGAGCAACGCCGCCACGCGCGCCTTCACCGCCGTTCCATGCACCGGCAGTACCAGCGTATCGCCGGCGCGCGCCCAGGCGAGCGTGGCCCGCACGGCGTCGAACTCGTCGAGCTGCAGGGCGATGCGATCGGGATCGACACCGCGCCCGAGCAGCTCGTCGCGCAGAATCGCCGGCACCGCGCCGGCATCGCGGCCGCGCAGCATGCCGCCGATATCCTTCAGCACGATGCGGTCCGGCGCGAACTGCGCCGCCACCGCGGCGAGTTCGCGGATTTCGGCATCCTCGCGGTTGCCGGCCTGACCGAGCACGAGGCCGAGACGACCGCCGCGAAGGCGCGTCGCGACATCGAGCAGGCCGCGCAGACCGTCCGGGTTGTGCGCATAGTCGACGAGCACGTCGATGCCGCCGATCGACCAGCGTTGCAGCCGGCCCGGGTTGTCGGCGCGCTCGGCGCCGAAAGTCGCCAGCACCTGCCGCAGCGTGTCCGTGCCGACACCGAGCGCATGCGCAGCCAGCGCGGCGGCGGCGATGTTCGCGATGTTGTAGCGCGCCGAGCCGTCGAAGCCGAGCGGCATTGCCGCGACTGCGCCGAGGTCGCACTCGCCGCCTTCCGTGTGCAGCACGAGGCGGCCGTCGCGGACACCGCAGGTCGCTCCACCGCGCAGGCGATGCGACTGCAGCAGCGGCGCGTCGGCGTCGAACGCGAACCAGGCGACGCGCTTCTCCAGCGCGGGCACGTGGCGCACCAGCGATGCGTCGTCCGCATTCGCCACCAGCACGCCGTGCGGCCCGAGCGTGCGCGCGACGGCAAGCTTCACCGCGGCGAGATCGTCGAGATCGTGGACGCCGTACTCGCCGAAATGATCGGCGCTGACATTTGTGACGATGGCGACATCCGCATGCTGGACCGCGATGCCGCGACGCAGGATGCCACCGCGCGCGGTCTCCAGGATCGCTGCGTCGACCTCGCGCTCGCGCAGCGCGACGCGGGCGCCGGCAGGTCCGGAATAATCCCCGGCCGCCAGCGCGGTCTCCCCGACGAACACGCCGTCGGTGCAGGTATACGCGGTGCGCCAGCCGTGCGCGCGCGTGAGCGCGGCGAGCAGCCGCGTCGT
>DASWPR010000118.1:0-2872 GCA_036398455.1 Dokdonella sp. | reverse complement strand
CTGCTCTATCGTGCCTACGATCCCAGCGCCGGCCGCATCACGATCGACGGCATCGACATCCGCAACGTCAGCCTGCATTCGCTGCGCGAGCAGATCGCGGTCGTGTTCCAGGATCCGGGGCTGTTCTACCGTTCGATCGCGTACAAGCTGCGCATCGGCAAGCCGGATGCGATGCGTCGTAGCCGAACGAGACATCGTCGAACACGACCTCGCCCTTCGCCGCGGGCAGATCCGGCACGCCCTGCTGCTCGTGCAGCACCGCCGGCGTGTCCAGCACCGCGAAGAAATCGCCGAGCGAATGGGTCTGGAAGAACAGGCCCGAGATGAAGCTCGCGAACTGCTCCATGCGCCCGATCAGCTGCATCGAGAAACCGACGAAGGTGACGATCGCGCCGACGCTGACCTCGCCCTTTCCGTTCAGCGAAGTGCCGAGCGCGAAGATCGCGACGATGGTCAGCGTGCTCGCTGCGCGATTGGCGACCGACAGCCACGCCCAGCCGCGCAGCACCGGATACTGCGCAGTGAGTACGCGGCGCACCATGCTCCTGATTTCGGCGACTTCGGCCGAGATGCGCGAGAAGCTCTGCACCACCATCACGTTGCCGAAGACATCGCCGACGCGCTCGGAGATCGCGTGGTGCAGCTGCTCGACCTCGCCCTGCGCCGCGTGCGTGCGACGCATCGCGATCGCATTGAACACGGCGAAGCTGAGCATCAGCAGGATCATCAGCACCGCCAGCTTCCAGTTCATCCTCAGCGCGAGCGGCACCATCACGATGATCGAGAGCACCGTCGCCAGGTGTTCGCGGAAGAAGCCGAGCCAGAGTCCGAAAAGGTTGCTGCTGCCGACATGCATGATGCGCAGCAGGCGACCGGTGTGGTGCTGGCCGTGAAACGCGAGCGGCAGGCCGATCGAATGCTCGAAGAACTGCGCGATCGCCGCCAGCCGGCGCCGATGCGCAAGGCGGTCCGAATAGAGCGAGACGAGCACGCTGGCGGCGACCCCGGCGAAGCCGACGCCGGCCCACCACCCGATGAAGCGCCAGGCATTGCCGTGCGTATTGCCGGCCAGGGCGTCGACCACGCGACCGAACAGCCAGGGCTCCAGGAAGAACACGCCGGCAAGCGCCAGGTTCGCCAGCGCCAGCGCGATCGCCAGGCCCTTCTCCGGCGCCAGCAAGGCGATGACGCGATAGTAGATACGCAGGATCGGCACGAGATTTCCGTTTCAAGGATGCCTGCGAATCCTAGCAAACGCGCGCGCACCTGCCGCGCGTTCATCGACGAATGCGTATGCTGGACGCAGACTTTTGCAGTCATGGAAGCCGATCCGATGTCATCGAAGAGCCGCCTCGGCGCATTTGCCCTGCTCGCCCTGCTCGCGGGCTGCGCCAGCGTCACCCGCACACCGTACGAACCGGCAACGCCCACGCCCGCACCTGCGCCTGCGTCCGGTTCGCCCTACGTGGCCGAACCCGGACGCGACGCGGCGACGATTGCCGCGATGCGTGCGGCGCCGGCGCCGGCAGCGCCCGAGCTGGCGATCGGGCGCAGCCAGAGCGGCGACCAGAGCGGCCTTGCCGCGCAGGGTTTCGTGCGCATCGGCAGCGCGCGCTATCGCCTCGACGAGGCAGCGGCCAAGGATGCCGCGCTGCGCGAGGGCCAGCGCGCGGGTGCGGACCGCGTGCTGCTGTATGCACCGGCGCCCGGCGCCAGCGCCGGCGAATGGCTCGCCGCGTATTTCGTGCGCTTCAAGCTGCCGTTCGGCGCGACCTTCCGCGACCTGCAACCCGCCGAACGTGCGACCGTCGGAGGCGGCGGCGTCGAGATCGGCTCGGTCGTCGGCGGCACGCCGGCGTCGCGCGCCAACTTGATCGCCGGCGACTTCGTCATCGCCCTCGACGGCAAGCCGGTCGCCGATCGCGGCGATTTCCAGGATCGCCTGAAGCGCAGCGCCGGACGCGCGGTCACCTTGACCGTGGTGCGCAACGGCGAATCGCTGCAGCGCGTGGTCCGTCTGGGCACGCTGTCGGCGGGCGGCCAGGACTGAAGTCACGGCCCTGCCAATACTCCAACAAAAAAGCGGGCCGAAGCCCGCTTTTTTTGCAACTGTCGCGGCCCGGTCAGGCCGAGGCGGCGGCGTCTTCCTCGACCGCCTTCATCGACAGGCGGATGCGGCCCTGCTTGTCGACTTCGAGCACCTTGACCTTGACGATGTCGCCTTCCTTGAGCTTGTCGGAGACCTTCTCGACGCGCTCGCTGGAAATCTGCGAGACGTGCACGAGGCCGTCCTTGCCCGGCATGATCGTCACGAACGCGCCGAAGTCCATCAGCTTGGCGACCTTGCCCTCGTAGATGCGGCCCGGCTCGACATCGGAGACGATCTGCTCGATGCGCTTCTTCGCCGCGTCGCCCGCTTCGCGGTTGACCGAGGCGATGATGACGGTGCCGTCGTCGTTGATGTCGATCGTCGCACCGGTTTCCTCGGTGATCGAGCGGATCGTGGTACCGCCCTTGCCGATCACTTCGCGGATCTTGTCCGGATGGATCTTCATCGTGATCAGGCGCGGTGCGAACTCGCTCATCTCGGTGCGCGAGGTGGTGATGACCTTGGCCATCTCGCCGAGGATGTGCAGGCGGCCCTGCTTGGCCTGCGCCAGCGCGACCTTCATGATCTCTTCGGTGATGCCGTCGATCTTGATGTCCATCTGCAGCGCGCTGATGCCGTCTGCGCTACCGGCCACCTTGAAATCCATGTCGCCGAGATGATCCTCGTCGCCCAGGATGTCGGAGAGCACGACGAAGTCGTCGCCTTCCTTGACCAGGCCCATGGCGATACCGGCCACCGGCGACTTCAACGGCACGCCGGCAT
>DASWPR010000117.1:0-16366 GCA_036398455.1 Dokdonella sp. | reverse complement strand
TGGGGCGACGACCTCGTGCACGAATACCTCAAGGGCATCGAGATCGACGGCCGCCTCGGCGTGCTCTACAGCAACAAGGAGTACGGCTGCGAATGGGACTACGACTGGCGCAACAAGCGCTGGCTGGCCGAGGACAACACGAAGTTCGCGGTGAATGTGGTGGTGTATGCGCTGACTGCCTGACGCAAAAAAGCCCCCTTCCGGCCTGCCGGCCACCTTCCCCCGCGAGCGGGGGAAGGAAACTCAACCTGAGTCGATGCCTGCTGTTCCTTCCACCATTCGCGGGGGACGCAAAATCAAATCGAGTCAACACTCGCCGTTCCTTCCCCCGCTCGCGGGGGAAGGTGCCGAAGGCGGAAGGGGGCGCTTCAAATGCTCCACCGCAAGCCCACGCAACAGACCATCACCGAGCTCATGAACGATCAATCCAGCGAAGCCGCCATCCAAACCCAACTCGACCGCCTCACCGCCTTGCGCGATGCGATCGCGCAGGTCATCGTTGGTCAGCGCGATGTCGTCGAGCAGCTGCTGATCGGCCTGCTCGCCGGCGGGCACTGCCTGCTCGAAGGCGTGCCGGGCCTCGGCAAAACGCTGCTCGTGCGCTCGCTCGGCCAGGCGCTCGCGCTCGACTTCCGCCGCATCCAGTTCACCCCCGACCTGATGCCGAGCGACATCGTCGGTACCGAAATCCTCGAGGAGGATCACGGCACCGGCAAGCGCTACTTCAAGTTCCAGCAGGGACCGGTGTTCACCAACCTGCTGCTCGCCGACGAGCTCAATCGGACGCCGCCGAAGACGCAGTCGGCGCTGCTCGAAGCGATGCAGGAGCGCACCATCAGCTATGCCGGCACCACGCATGTGCTGCCGCAGCCGTTCTTCGTGCTGGCGACGCAGAATCCGCTCGAACAGGCCGGCACCTATCCGCTGCCGGAAGCGCAGCTCGACCGCTTCCTGCTGCATATCCGCGTCGACTATCCGGACGAGACCGAAGAGCGCGCGATCCTTGCACAGACCACCGGCAGCAGCAGCGGCCGCATCGACGCAGTGATGCGCGGCGACGAAGTCATCGCCCTGCAGAAGCTCACGCGCGAAGTGCACGTCGGCGACGACCTGCTCGCCTGGATCACCCGCCTGGTGCGCGCATCGCGGCCGCAGACCAGCACGCTCGCCGAAGTGCGCGACTGGGTGCGCTGGGGCGCCGGTCCGCGCGCGGGCCAGTCGCTGGTGCTCGCGGCGAAGGCGCGTGCGCTGCTGCAAGGCCGATTCGCGGCGACGCGGGAGGACGTCAAGGCGCTGGCCGCGCCGGTGCTGCGGCACCGGCTGCTGCTTTCGTTCGCGGCCGAAGCCGAGCAGCGCGGCAGCGACGATGTCGTCGCGGCGCTGCTGAAGTCGGTGCCGTTCGGAACTTGAGCCGCGCGTGAGTGCTGCAGCGATGCCGTCGGATCTGATCCCGCCCAGCCTGCGCGCGCGTCTGCGCGGGCTGCATCTGACCGCGCGCAACAGCGCCGGCGGCGACGGTCTCGGCCAGCATGCCAGCCGCAGCCGCGGCGCCGGGCTCGAGTTCGCGCAGTACCGCGCCTACGAACCCGGCGACGAACTGCGCCGCATCGACTGGAAGCTGTATGCACGATCGGATCGCTACTTCGTGCGCGAGGCCGAGCGCGACAGTCCGCTGACGGCGTGGCTGGTCGTCGATGCGAGCGCATCGATGCGCCAGGCCGACGCGGCGCGCGCCGACTTCAGCAAACTCGATGCGGCCAAGACCTTCGCCGCGTGCGTGATCGAACTCGCATTGCGCCAGGGCGATCGCTTCGGCGTGATCGCGCTGGCCGAACCGGCGCCGCTGCTGATCCCGCCCGGCAGCGGCCCGCGCCAGCGCGACCGCTGCCTGCTCGAACTTGCACGCCTGCGCGCCGGCGGACGCTGGCCCGGCGCCGACGCGTTGCGTCCGCTGTGGGACCGTATACGGCCCGACTCGCTGGTCGTCATGCTGTCGGACTTCTTCGACGATGCCGCCGCCGATCTCGCGCTGCGGCTGGCGGCAGCGCGCCGCGAAGTGCTGAGCGTGCAGCTGCTGAGCGCGGAGGAGCGCGATTTTCCATTCGTCGGCGGGCATCGCTTGCGCGATCCGGAAAGCGGCGCCGAACGTCGCGTCGATGCGCCTGCCGCACGCAAGGATTTCCTCGAGCGCTTTGGCGCCGCTCGCGCCGGTCTTGCGCGACGCTTCATCGCGGGCGGCATCCGGCATACCGAATACGCGCTCGACGAATCGCTGGAAGCGCCGCTGCGATGCTTCTTCGCGCAGGGCGGCAGCCGATGAACCTGACCCTGCTCGCGCCGTTCGGTCTGGCCGCTCTGGCGGCGCTCGCGCTGCCGCTGCTGATTCACCTGATCCGCCGTCTCGAACTCACGCCCACCGAATTCGCCGCCTTGCGCTGGATCACCGAGCGCATGCGTCCGCGCCGGCGGCTGCGTTTCGAGCGGCCATGGCTGCTGCTGTTGCGGCTGGCCCTGCTGGCCTTGCTGGCGGTGCTGCTCGCGCGGCCCGTGCTGACGCCGCCGGCGGCATCGACGCGCTCCTGGGTCGTCGTCGCACCCGCGGTCGAGCGCCCCGCCGCGCACGCTGCGGTGAGCGCGCCCGAGGCCGACTGGCGTTGGCTCGCGCCGGGTTTCCCGCGACTGGAAGACATTGCGCCGACGGTGGACAGTCCCGTGTCGAGCCTGCTGCGCGAACTGGATGCGGACCTGCCGGCAGACACCGCCTTGACCGCGATCGTGCCGCAGGAGCTCGCCGGTCTCGACGGCGAGCGGCCGCGCCTGGCGCATGCGTTGGAGTGGCGCATCGTGCCCGGCCGCACGCAGGATACCGATGCGCCAGCGCCCGAACCGGCGAGGCGGCTCGCCTTGCGCTACGCGCCGGAGGCGGAGGCGGCGCAGACATATCTGCGCGCGGCCGTCGCTGCCTGGAACCAGCGTGAGCCGAATCGCTACGAACTCGACGCGGCACCCGCGAGCACGCCGATTCCGGCCGACGCCGCGTGGCTGGTCTGGCTCGCCCCGGCAACCCCGGCGTTGACGCAATGGATCGAACGCGGCGGCGTCGCGCTGGTCGCCGCCGGCGCCGCTGCCGAGGGCGAGCCGATATGGCGCGACGATAGCGGCCGCGTGCTCGCGCGCCGGCAACTATCCGGTCGCGGACGTCTCATCGCGCTGACCGGTGCGTTCGCGCCGTCGACGCTGCCGATCCTGCTCGACGCGGAATTTCCGGATCGCCTGCGGCTCGCCCTGGCGGGACCGCCGCGCGCGCCGACGCATGCGCCAGCTACCGCGGCGCTCCCACTGCATGATGCGAGCGCCGCAACCGCAGCGGCGCGTTCGCTCGCGGCGGCACGACCGCTGGACGCGTGGCTGGCGCTGCTCATCGCGGCACTGTTCCTGCTCGAGCGCGCGATCGCCACGCGGCCGCGTGCGGAAACGCCGGCATGAGCCTCGACCCGCGTCTGCACAACCTGCGCCGCGCCGCGGCGCAGCGTCGTCTCGCGATCACCGCGCTGTGCGTTCCGCCGCCGGCATTGGCCGCGTGCGTGCTCGCGGCGCGAATGGGCGGCCGCTACGCAGCGGCGCTTGCTGCGATCGTCGCGCTGGCGCTCAGCGCCGCGCGGATGTGGCGCGCCTTGCGCAGCGTCGACGCGACATGGCTCGCGCGCCGTCTCGATGCGATCTCGCCACGGATGGACGACAGCGCCGCACTGCTGTTTCGAGATGACGCCGCGCTGTCGACTCTGCAGCGCCTGCAGCAGGCGCGCCTGCGCACGCGCCTGGCCGACGTCGAAGGCGCGCTGCTGCCGTCGTGGCCGTGGCGCCGCGTTGCGCTGGCCGTCGGCGCGGCGGTCGCCATCCTGGCGATTGCCGCGAGCTGGCAGCCATCGTCGCGCGCCCTCGTGGATACCGGCTCGTCGACGCCGGCCGCGGTGCGCAGCAGCACGACTGCGCTGGCGCAGGTGCGGCTGCACATCGAGGCGCCGGCGTACACCGGGGTCGCCGCACGCGACGATGCAACGCTCGAAACGAAAGCGCCGGAGGGCTCGCGCATCCAATGGACGCTGCGCTTCGATGCGTCGCCGCAGGCCGTGGCCCTGGTCTTCCACGATGGCAGCCGCATTGCGCTGGATCGCAGCGGCGACACCTGGAGCGGCGAACACAGGCTCATCGCATCGACCCTCTACCGCATCGTGCTCGATGGCGCGCCGCCGCTGGCGGACGATCGCCTGTATCGGCTCGACGCCATCGCCGATCGTGCGCCCGAGGTGCGCGTGGTCCAGCCGGAGAAGACACTGACCCTGCTCGACGCGCAGCAGAAAACCTGGGACCTCGCCTTCGAGGCCAGCGACGACTACGCGATCGCGCGGGCCGACCTTTCGATCACGCTCGCACAGGGCACCGGCGAGAACATCACGTTCAAGGAACAGACGCTGGCGCTGAGCGGCGAACCGCTCGATGCGCAGACCGGCATGAAAGCGCAGCGCTACCGCCACACGCTCGATCTCGCCGCGCTCGGCATCGCCGCGGGCGACGACGTCGTGGTCAAGCTCGCCGTCAGCGACAACCGCGAACCGAAACCGAACACGACGCGCAGCGCGAGTTTCATCCTGCGCTGGCCGGTCGCGGCATCGAGCGAAAGCGCCGGCATGGAGGGCATCGTGCAGAAGACGATGCCGGCGTATTTCCGCAGCCAGCGCCAGATCATCCTCGATACCGAGGCGCTGATCGCCGACACGCCGCAGCTCGATGAGGCGAAGCGGCTCGCGCGTTCGGATGCGATCGGCGTCGACCAGAAAATCCTGCGCCTGCGCTACGGCCAGTTCCTCGGCGAGGAGTCCGAATCGCATGCCGAGCACGACGACGAGCATGCGCACGTGGCCGCGCCGGCCGGCAAGTCGTTCAACGAGGCCCTGCACGACAGCAAGGCCGAGGCGCAGGTCGACGCGCTCGCCGAGGCGCACGCCGCGCACGAGCGCAGCACGCCGGCGGCGCCGGCGAAGTTCGGCCAGGAAGGCAATACGGTCGCCGAATACGGGCACGTGCACGACATTGCCGAAGCGGCGACCCTGCTCGATCCGGAGACCAAGGCGACGCTGAAATCCGCGCTCGCCGAGATGTGGCAATCCGAATTGAACCTGCGTCAGGGCAAGCCCGACGAGGCGCTGCCGTACGAGCGGCGCGCACTCGACTCCATCAAGCAGGTGCAGCAGTCGACGCGCATCTATCTGGCGCGTGTCGGCCTCGAATTGCCGGTGCCGGACGAGGCACGCCGCCTCTCGGGCGAGCGCAAGGATCTGGCCGATCGCGTCGGCACGCTGGCTGCGGCGAGCGGCGATGCCGCGGTGGTGGTCGACCTCTGGCGCGGGCTCGCGACAGCCGGCACGCCCGACTGGGACGCCGCCGAGGCATGGGTGCGCGCGCGCGAAAGCACGCTGCCCGATGCGCTGGCCGTGCTCGCCGCGATCGACCGCGCGCGCCGCGATGCGACGTGCGCCGAATGCCGCGTGCAACTGCGCAACCTGGTGTGGCCGCTGCTGCCGGTGCCGGCTACAAGCAGCGCGCCGCGCACGGCAGCCGACGCCGCCGGCCGCGCCTATCTCGATGCGCTGCACGAGCGCGCAGTGCCGGCGGCGGGAGCGGCGCGATGAACGTGGCGCTGATCGTTGCGATCCTGATCGCCGCGGCAGCCGTGCTCGGCAGCCTGCGCGCGCGGCGCGCGGCGGCAGGTTACCGAGCGGCCTTGATCGCGCTGCAGACCGCCGCGGCGGTCCTGCTGTACGCGTGCCTGTTCCCGCCGCTGACGCAGGAGGACTTTGCCGCTGGAGAACTCGTCGTGCTGACGCCGGCAGCGACGCCGGAGCAGCTCGCGGCGCTGTCACCCGCGGCCACGCTCGTCGCATTGCCGGGAGCGCCGGAGTCGCGCCGCGGCGAACGCGTGCCCGATCTTTCGACCGCGCTGCGCCGCCATCCGGAGACGCGCAGCCTGCACATCGTCGGCGCCGGATTGCCCGTACGCGATCGCGATGCGGCACGCGCTCTGGTGGCGCGCTTCGATGCCGCCCCGCTGCTGCCCGGCGTGGTCGAGCTCGAAGCGCCCGCCTGGGTCCACGCCGGCCATCTCTGGCGCGTCGCCGGCCGCGTCGATCAGGTGGCGCAGGGGCGCGCCGAATTGCGTGATCCGGCCGGCGCCGTCGTCGCCGCGGCAGCGCTCGATGCGCAGGGCCGCTTCGCGTTGAACACGCCGGCCAAAGGCGCCGGCGAAGCCTTGTTTGCGCTGAGGATCGTCGACCGCAACGGCGCGAAGGTCGACGAGGTCGCCGTGCCGCTGATCGCGCGTGCCGGCGAACCCTTGAAACTGCTCCTGCTCGCCGGCGCCCCCGACGCCGAACTCAAATACCTGCGCCGTTGGGCGGTCGACGCCGGCGTGCAGCTCGACAGCCGCCTGAGCTTGACCGAAGGCATCGCGCTGACCGAAGGCGCGCCTGCGATCGATGCGCAGGCGCTGCGTGCCGCGGACGTCGCCGTCGTCGACGAGCGCGCCTGGGCCGCGCTGAGCGCCGCGCAAAAGCAGATGCTGAGCGCCGCGGTGCGCGATGGCCTGGGTCTGCTGCTGCGCGTGACCGGGCCGTTGAGCGCGCAGGTCGCCGAAGAATGGGCGGCGCTCGGTTTTCGCACGCAGGCGCGCGATGCGGCAGCGACAGTGTCGCTCGGTCGCACGCTCGCGCTCGGCGATTTCGGGCTCGATTTCGCACGGCGTCCGCTCGATGTCGAAGCCGGGGACGCGGCGGCGCTGCTGCGCGGCGACGACGACGCGGCGCTCGCGCTCTGGCGCAACGAAGGCGGCGGCCGCGTCGCCGTGTGGTGGCTCGCCGACAGCTACCGGCTCGCCCTGGGTGGTCTGCGCGCGCAGTACGGCACCTTGTGGAGCGATGCCCTGGCGACGCTGGCGCGCGCGCATGCCGACGCCGCACCGCAACTGCCGCGCGAAGCCCGCGTCGGCGAGCGCGCCGTTCTGTGCGGCATCGAGCAGCCGGCCTTCGTGGAAACCGAACAGGGCGAACGCGTCGACCTGGATGTGGAACGCAGCGCTGCGGGTCGGCCGTGTGCCGGCTACTGGCCGCTGCAGGCCGGCTGGCATTCGCTGGTCGCCGCCGAGCGGCATTGGGCGTTCCGCGTGCGCGCCGCCGATGAGGCGCCGGCTTTGCGACGCGCCGAAGACGCTGCGGCGACGCGCCTGCTGATGGGCGCGTCCAGCGCGTCTGCGAGCCGCAGCTCGCGCAGCCTGCCGCTGCCGCGCTGGCCGTTCTTCCTCGGCTGGCTCGCGACGATCGCGCTGCTGTGGTGGCTGGAGCGCCGCAGCCGCCTCGGGACGGTGCCGGCGTTCGCTTAAGCGGCGATCAATCCGTGCATCAGCAGTTTCCACAGATCGTCGAAGGCGTCGTCGATGCCGGGCTGCAGCCACTCGGAGGCATGGGCGGGATTGTAGAAACGCGAGGTGGCATTCCACAGGGCGAGCGCCGTCGTCTTCGCATCGACGCGGCGGAATTCGCCGCTGGCGATGCCTTCGGCGACCATCGCTTCGATCTCGGCGAAGCGCGTGTCGCCATAGGCCTTGACGATCTCGCGCGCATCCTTGGTCAGCGCGTAGTAGGTCGCGAACAGTTCGGTGTCGCCGAGCGCCTTTTCGCGCTTGCCGGCGATCAGCGCATCGAACCAGCGGCGCAGGCGCCGGGAAGCCTTGCCTTTGTCGGCGGCGATTTTCGCCAGCGGCGCGCCGGAGCGCGCGAGCCAGCGTTCGACCACCGCATCGCGCAGCGCGGCCTTGCTCGGGAAATGACGATAGACGCTGCCATGGCTGACGCCGAGCGCCCGGGCCACGTCGACGACGGTCGCCTTGGCCGGGCCATAGCGGCGCAGCACGTCTTCGGCGGCTTCGAGGATGCGTTCCGGTGTCAGCGCCTCGTCGTTCATGCCGAGGCTCCGATGGCGCGAAGGGCGGCGGCGCCGACGTCGAACACCTGGCCGTTGCAGCCGCTGCCGTCGGCGCCGAGCAGCAGGGCGACCGCTTCGGCCATGGCGGATTCGTCGCAGCCGGCCGACGGCGCAATCGCGTTGATGCGCACGTCGTAGCGTGCGAGCTCCGCGGCGAACGTGCGCGTCAGCCATTCGAGTGCGGCCTGCGGCGTCATCCATGCCTGGGGCGGCGGCGTCTCGCCGCTGCCGGCAGCGGACAGGCGGACGATGCTGCCGCCGCTGCGCAGGCGCGGCGCCGCTTCGCGCACGACTTCCACCATGCCGCGCAGCGCCACACCGAAATAGCGGTCGAACAAGTCGTCTTCGGCGCTGCGCGAGGGAATGTCCGCGCGGCCGTTGTCGACCAGCACGTCGACGCGGCCGAAGACATCTTCGGCGCGATCGAGCAGATGCATGACATCGATGTCGCCGAGGCCGGCCGCTTCCACGGCCAGGGCATGGCCGCCCATGGCGGCGATGCCTGCAACGACACGGGCTGCTGCATCGGCGTCGCACGGCGCATGTCCGAGCACGACGATGAAACCCTGTCGCGCCAGGCTTTGCGCAATGGCGCCGCCGCCGTGGCGCAAGTCGATCACGAGGGCGGTCGTGCGCGCTTCCGGCGCGACGCGGGAAAGAGCGAATCGGTCGCGGGTGAGGAGATTCATGAGGTTTCCTTTTCGCTGTCGAGATGAGCCATCTGCATGGCCGGATACCGATCGCCGGCGGCTGCGCCGGCAGGGACTGCCTGTTCGATCGCGGCCAGATCGCCGGCGTCGAGATTCACCTCCCGCGCGGCCAGCGCTTCGTCCAGACGCTCGCGCCTGCGCGCGCCGACCAGCGGCACGATGTCTTCGCCTTGCGCGGCGACCCAGGCGATCGCGATCTGCGCGACGCTGGCGCCCTTGCGCCCGGCAATCGCGCGCAGCGCGTCGACCAGCGCGAGGTTGTGCTGGAGGTTGTCGCCGCTGAAACGCGGGCTGAGTGCGCGAAAATCCTTCGCGGCGGCAGAGCGCGCGGTCGACCAGTGGCCGCTGATCAGGCCGCGCGAGAGCACGCCGTAAGCGGTGATGCCGATGCCCAGCTCGCGGCAGGCGGGCAGGATGGCTGCCTCGATGCCGCGCGAGATCAGCGAGTATTCGATCTGCACGTCGGCGATCGGATGCACCGCCGCCGCGCGCCGGATCGTGGCGGCGCCGACTTCGGACAGCCCGACATGACGAACGTAGCCCGCCTTGATCAGGTCGGCGATGGTGCCGATGGTGTCTTCGATCGGCACCGCCGGGTCGAGCCGTGCCGGCCGGTAGATGTCGAGGTAGTCGGTGCCGAGCCGGCGCAGCGAATAGCTGAGGAAATTCTTCACGGCCGCCGGGCGCGCATCGTAGCCGGACCAGCCGCCCGCCGGATCGCGCAGGGCGCCGAACTTCACGCTGAGCTGCACCTGCTCGCGCCTGCGCCCGCGCAAGGCATCGCGGAGCAGCAGTTCATTGTGGCCCATGCCGTAGAAGTCGCCGCTATCGAGCAGCGTGATGCCGGCATCGAGCGCGGCATGGATCGTCGCGATGCTCTCTGCATCGTCCGCGGGCCCGTACATGCCGGACATGCCCATGCAGCCGAGGCCGAGGGCGGAAACGCGAGGGCCTGTGCGGCCGAGCGGGAGGGTCTGCATGCTTCAATCCTGATCGAAGGAGTGAAGCATGCAGGATGAACTGACAGATTTCAATATCTGTCAGTGCATACTTTAACGAGGCTGCGACGGGACGGGGTGCGGCATCATCCTTTGGGAATCGCCATGACCGCGTCCAGGGTGCCCGGATAGTCGTGGCCGTTGCTCGCGAGCCGCTGTGCGCGCTGCCGCGTGAACACGACCGGCACGGTCACGCTGCTCGCGATGTCCCTGCCGGCGATGCGCGCAGGATTGAACGTCCATGTGTTCACGCCGGCCACGGCGGCATCCGCCAACGCCCGCGCGGACGCCGGTTCCACATGGTCGACGGCGACGGAACCGACGCGGCCATCCGCGTCGATGCGTACCTTCACGTAGACCACGCCTTCCACGCCGGCAAGGGCATCCGATCGCGGATAGTCGATCGCCGTCAATGTGCGATAGCTGGCGCGGCGCATCGGTGCGACGCGGCCATCGGTAATTTCGCCGAGCGGCGGCGAGGTGGCGCCGCCTTGCAGCACGAACTCGAACGGCACCCACGCGACGCCCGCAACCGGCTTGCCGTCATGCAGCGCAGGATTGAACTGCCATCGCACGACGGCCGCGATGCTCGCAGTGGCGAGTTCGGTGGCCGTAGGCGGATCCATGCTCGCGACCTGCGCGCCGAGCGGATTGCCGTGCTCGTCGACATCGACCTTGAGCACGATCGTGCTGGTCGCACGCGGTCCGGGCATGCGCACCGCTGCGGCCGGATAGAGCGGCGGAATCCGTGTGCGGTACGAAGGGATGGCTTCGGCGGGCCGATCGTTCGTCACGGCCGCGCCGGTTGTCGCGGCAGGTTCGGATGGAACGGCGGCAACGGCGTGACCGATATCCGCGTGCTGCTCGTCGTCGCTGCGTGCAGCACCGGTCTTCTGCGCACCGGGCGGATTCGCCGCTGACGCGAGTACCGAACCGGCGCGCGCCGGGCTTCCCGCGCTGCCCGCCAATTCGAGCGTCGAGCGGCGCTGCGCGCTGCCCGCACGAGCCGGTCCCGCACCCGTTGCGTGGCGCTCGGCGGGCATGGCCGGCGCAGCGACACCGCCGATCTTCGTGGCCTGTGTCCGTGATGCGCGATCGATAGCGCCGGCATCTTCCGAGGGTGGCCGCTGCGCGCTGTCACTCGCCGAATCGGTCTGCGCGCTCGACGCATCGTCTACGTAACGGATTTCCGTTTGCGCAGGCTGCGCGGCCCAGGCCGCCAGCGTTCCCGTCATCACCAGCGCCACGGCGACAGCGGCACCGAAGCCGATGCGCAGCGAACCGGCGACCGGCGTGTTGAGCAGCCGGATGCGCTCCTTCAACGCATCGCCGGCAGGCCAGTAGCAGCCGAGCGGCAATCGCGCCGCGGGCAGCTGCGCTTTCAGCATCGCGCTGGCGTAGCTGCGGCGGCGGCCACGGAACTGCCGAATGACCGCTGCGTCGCAGGCCAGTTCCTGGTCGAGACGGAAGCGCGACGCTGCGTAGTGGATCAGCGGATTGAACCAGAACACGCTGCGCAACAGCATGCAGAGCGCGTTGATCTGCGCGTCGCCGTGCGACCGGTGATGACGTTCGTGCGCAAGGATCAACGCGCGTTCGAGCGTGTTGTAGCGCTGCTCGAAGTCGACCGGCAGCACGATCGCGGGAGACCACGCGCCGACCAGCGGCGGACAGCCGATCGCGGTCTCCGCACGGCGTATCGATGCGGTCATCCGCGACAGCCGCCCGAGCCCACGAACGAAGCGGCGCTGCTGCAGCAGGAACAGCGCCAGCGCTGCGGCCACGCCGCCGAGCCAGAGGCCGCCGAGCCAGGCGGGCGCGTCGATCGATTGATCCGACGGCAACGATTCCGGCACCATCGCCGGCATCGATATCTGCGGATGGGCGACAGCAACAGGCTGCATTTGCTGCAGCGTGATGGTCGTCACCCTCGACGGCAGCAGCGCCGCGGCGACGGACAAGGGCACCACCGCCCACAGGACATAGGCGGCCTGCGCGCGCAGAACGCGCCGGATCGGACGGCGCAGCGCGAGCACCAGCAGCATGGCCGCACTTGACGTGAGCGTCGCGAGGGACAGTCGCAGCAGCAGATCAGTCATCGCTCAGCTCCTCGATCAGGCGTTTGAGTTCGGCGAGATCCTTCCGGCTGACTTTCTGGCGCGAAGAGAATTGCGCGACCAGCGGCGACAGGCGTCCATCGAAGAAGCGGTCGAGCAAGGTCTTGCTCTCCGCATGTACGTAGTCGGCGCGCTGCAGGCGCGGGCGGTAGAGGTAGCGGCGTCCATCGCGCTCGGCGGCGATGGCGCCTTTCTTGAGCAGCCGGTTCAGCAGCGTGCGGATGGTCGGCTCCTGCCAATCCGTCTGGCTGGAAAGCGCGGCGACGACATCGTCGGCCGTGAGCGGATGCTTTTTCCAGAGCACCTCCATCACCAGGCTTTCGGCATTGCTGATCGTCATGGCTTACCTATTACGCATGTAATAGATTTAAGTTTTACAGACGTAAAAGTAACTGTCAAGCGCCTCCGGCACGGCTCACGAATCCACGCCGGAGCAGGGCGTCGCTCACATCTGCCGGAACAGATGCAGGTAGTTGCGGCTCACCGGCAGCACTTCGCTGCGATTGCGCAGATGGATCTGCGCCGTCTCGTTGTCGCCGCGCGTGACATGGCCGATCGCGCGCAGGTTGACCACCACCGCGCGATGCACCTGCACGAAATGTTCGGCGTCGAGCTGCGCCACCAGTTCCTTCAGCGGCGTGCGGATCAATGCCTCGCCCGGCTTGCCCTGGTCGCCGTGCCAGGCGATGCGCGTGTACTTTTCGTCGGAGCGCAGGAAGTCGATTTCGTCGACCGCGATCATGCGCACCGTCGACCCGACCGACGCGCGTATCCATCGCAGCGGCGTCGGACCGGTGTCCTTGCGCAGGCGCGCCAGCAGATGGTCGAGCAGCGCGTCGGTGTCCGGCAGCGGCTGCGCCGCGCGCAGCCGTTCGCGCAGGCGAATCACCGTATCGGCCAGGCGTGCCGGTTCCAGCGGTTTGACCAGGTAGTCGAGCGCGCCCTGCTCGAAGGCCTGCACGGCGTATTGATCGAACGCGGTGACGAACACGAGATGCGCGCGGCGACCGATGTAGCGGGCCGCCTCCACGCCCGACAGCCCCGGCATGTGCACATCGAGGAAACACATGTCGGGCCGCAGTGCTTCGAATTGCTCGACCGCCTCGCGGCCGTTGCGCGCCTGCGCCACCACCTCGAGCTCGGGCCAGGCCTGCGCCAGCATGCGCGTCAACGCCTTGCGCAGCAGCGGCTCGTCGTCGGCGATCAGGGCGGTCGGACGACGATCTGTCATGGCGCGCTCCGGCGCGCGGGAAATTCCAGTTCGGCGCACGTGCCGTGCGGCTCGATGGCGATGAGGCGCAGCTGCACGTCGTCGCCGAAGACCAGTTGCAGGCGTTCGCGCAGGGTCGAAAGGCCGGTGCCGAGTCCACCGCTGGAATGCCGCAGGCCGACGCCGGTATCGAGTACCTGCGCATGGCAGCGGCCGTTCTTCAGCACGGCACGCACTTCGATGCGTCCGCCTTCCTCGCTCGGATCGATGCCGTGGCGCACCGCATTCTCGACCAGGGTCAGCAGGGTCATCGGCGGACAGCTCAGCGCCAGCGCAGCCGCGTCGGCATGCAGCATGAATTGCAGGCGATCGGGGATGCGCATGTGCATCACGTCGAGGTACGCGCGCACCAGCTCGAACTCCTGCCCGAGCGTGGTCGCCGGCTCGTGCAGGCGCGGCACCGCCGCGCGCAGATAGGCGATCAGGCTGCCGAGCACGGCGGAGGCCTGGGGCGAACCCGAATCCACCAGTTCGCGCACGTTCGCCAGCGTGTTGAACAGAAAATGCGGTTCCACCTGTGCCTGCAGCAAGCGCAGGCGCGCGTCGAGGGCCTTGCGTTCGAGTTCGCTGCGTTCGAGCTGGAACGCCAGCGCCTGGCTGCGCGCCTGCCCGCTGATCTGGCCGATCAGCGCCGAAACCGCCATCCACGGCGCCAGCAGCAGGCCGATCACGGTCATCGAGGCGAAGCCGGACAGGCGGGCCTTGTCCTGCCAGAACGGTACGGGATCGCCGTAGGTGGTGATGCGGTAGGCCATCCACGTCGCGAAGGGAACGACCACAGCGACGCCGACGACCTGCAGCACCCAGCGCGCCAGCCGGCGCGGCAGTCGCGTGGGCCATCGCTCGAGAATTCCGAAGGCGAGCAGGAGGACCAGGCCGACGAACCACCAGCGGCCGACCAGCACCGCATACGACGCCTCCCAGCCGGGCAGCATCAGCAGGATCGGCAGCAGGCAGGCGAACAGCGCGAAGCGTACGCGCGGCCAGGCCAGTATCCGCGCGAGGCCTCGCGGTTGCGCGGAAGAAGAGTCGGGCGACATGACGTGACGATAGTACAGCGAAGTGTGCAGCGCTCCGGCGATGCGGCGGCGGCCCTACAGGCGCGGCAGCCACATTCCCATGAAGGCCGCGAACTCGCCGAGGCCCATCGCCGCGGTGAGAACGACCAGACCCGCTGCGGTGGCGAACTTGCCGATCGGCTCGCGGCCGTCGCGGGCGCGCAGGTAGAGTTCGAGCACAGCGAGCGGCAGCAGCATCTGCGAAAAACTGAGGAAGGTGAGGAATGGCCCGGTGAAGGTTTCCGGATCGAAGCCGACCGGACCCTGGTTCACGAACAACCAGAACATCAGCTCCACGCGGAAGAACCAGACGCCGTTGACGACCAGAAAAAGGCGCAGCGCCCAGCGCCGATGCGTGCTGAAGTCGCGTGCGAGCGCGTAGCGCCAGGTCATCGCCGCGCAGAGCATGATCAGGATCGCGTTGATGCCGACCGCGATGTGCTGCGGGGCATCGCCGACGACCTTCCTGCCCGACATCACGAGATACAGACCCGTCAGCCCCATCGTGAATGCCGCGATCACGTACAGCCGTCCATTCCAGCGATGGAAGCGCGGCAAGCGCGCGCGAATCTGCGGTATCAGCTGCAGGGTTCCAGCGACCGTGATCGCGGCGGCGAACATCAGGTGCACGCCGAGCGCAGCATTGCCGACGGTATTGCCGGGCACATAGCCGTGGGGAAGCACCTTGTTCCAGAACTCCGGGTGCCCGCTCGCGGCGGCGCCGCCGTAGAAGAACGCGATGTAGAACGCAAAGATCCATTGCCCGGCGGCGGCAACGAGAAACCAGCATCGCGCGGCATTCGTCAGCGCGGCGTCGGCCCGCAGGTTCTTTCCCCATCCAGTTCCAGTCATCGCTACGGCGTTCATGCATCGTCCTGTGGAGAGCAGCGGGCGAGGGTGCGATCGATGTCGGCGTGTGGCGCGGGTGTCCATCAGCGGCCCGGCATCGGGTCGGCGATACGGCTCACGCAGCCCCGCACATCGTCGGCATGCAGTGTGGCCGGCGGCGAAAGCGCATCGAAAGCGCCAGGCGACGAGCGACGCCGTCGAAGGATCGGGCGACGCCTGCGGGCGATGACGCGCGGACGCGCGCGCAGACCACGGCGGCCGCTCGAATACCCCACGGGCTCGATGAACGGTTGGCGCAGGCGCGTTCGCCCAGCTCGTAGCGGCGAACGATCGCGCCCCGCCTGTCGGCCGCCGCCGCAGTTCGATGCCAGCGCGGCGCCGTCCATCGCACGGCGCTTGTACTGCACGGCGGTTCGGCCAGGATCGGCTCGACGCTGCCGCTGCGGTACGCGACACACCCTGGGTGTACCGCAGCGAAAAGAGACTGCGCTGTCCGGGCCGCCTCGCTGCGATTTCAAAACCCGTCCGCGAGGAGAGCCGTGTGATTCTTCAGATCGGTCCTGAGAGTTCGACGCTGATCCGCGCAGCCGCCGCGACGATCCTGCTGCTGCATATCAGCGGCGGGATGGTCGGCCTGGTTTCCGGCGCCGTCGCGTTGATCGCCCGCAAAGGCGGCGGCCTGCACCGGTTTGCCGGACACGTGTTCTTCGTTTCCATGCTGGTCATGTCCGCGATCGGCGCCGGCGTGTCGCCATTCCTGCACAAGCGGCTCGATCCCCTCGTCGGCGCGTTCACGTTCTACCTGGTGGCGACGGCCTGGGCCACGGTCAGGCGCAAGGCGGGGACGACGGGGCGCTTCGAGATCGGCGCATGCGCGATGGCGTTCGCCATCGTCGCGGCCAGCGTCACGTTCGGCCTGCAGGCGAGCCCGGCTGACGACAACCCGCCGACGGCGTACTACGTCTTCGCCGCCCTCGTGGCGCTCGCCGCCCTGCTCGATCTCAAGATGATCCTGCGCGGCGGTCTTTGCGGCGCCGCGCGCATCGCGCGGCACCTGTGGCGCATGTGCCTGGCGTTGGGCATCGCCGCAAGTTCCCTGTTCCTTGGGCAGCAGCAGCTCTTTCCCGCGTCGCTGCGCGGATCGTTCCTGCTTTTCGTGCCGGAGATCATCGTGCTCGGCGCGATGGCGTTCTGGCTGCTGCGCGTTCGATCCACGCATGGCCGCAGCACGCGCGCGCCGCTTCGCGGCGGTGGCGCTGTGCCGTCGGAGCCTGCGTCGTAGCGCCGGCTCCGCGAACCTGTGCGATCGTACGCGCGCCTACTTCGCAGG
>DASWPR010000116.1:0-5138 GCA_036398455.1 Dokdonella sp. | reverse complement strand
GCACCATGCCGACGGCGAGATCCTTGAGATCCTCGACGCCTTCGGCGAAGGTCGGCGCGACGAACTCGGGGCGCGGGTCGCGGCCGGGCTTTTCCAGCTCCTTCAGGATGTCGCGCACGGTCGGCAGGCCGAAGCGTTCGTCGGTGAACTGCTCGGGCTTGAGGCTGCGCAGCAGCGCGCCGTCGCCGATCAGGCGCGCGGCTTCGCGTACGCAGGCGGCGATGATGCGCTCGACCACCGGGTAGGCTTCCGGATGCACGCCGCCGGCGTCGAGCGGATTGTCGCCGTTCGCGATGCGCAGAAAGCCCGCGCTCTGTTCGAACGCCTTGTCGCCGAGGCGCGGTACTTTCTTCAAGGCCTGGCGCGTACGGAACGCGCCGTGTTCGTCGCGATGCCGCACGATGTTCTCGGCCACGCCGGAAGACAGCCCGGCAACGCGCGCGAGCAGCGGCGCCGAGGCCGTGTTGACGTCGACGCCGACCGCGTTGACGCAGTCCTCGACGCGCGCATCGAGTGCGCGCGCGAGCTTGGACTGGTTCACGTCGTGCTGATACTGGCCGACGCCGATCGCCTTCGGCTCGATCTTGACCAGCTCGGCGAGCGGGTCCTGCAGGCGCCGCGCGATCGACACCGCGCCGCGCAGCGAGACGTCGAGATCGGGGAATTCCTTCGACGCCATTTCCGACGCCGAATACACCGACGCGCCGGCCTCGCTGACGACGATCTTGGCGAGCTTGAGGTCGGCGTGCTTCTTCATCAGCTCGCCGGCCAGCTTGTCGGTCTCGCGCGAAGCGGTGCCGTTGCCGATCGAGACCAGCGCGACGTTGTGCTGCTTGCACAGCATGGCGAGTTCGGCGATCGATTGATCCCACTGCCGGCGCGGTTCGTGCGGATACACCGTGCTCGTCGCCAGCACCTTGCCGGTCGCATCGACCACGGCGACCTTGACGCCGGTGCGGATACCGGGATCGAGCCCCATCACGGCCTTGGGGCCGGCCGGTGCGGCCAGCATCAGGTCTTTCAGGTTGTCGCCGAACACGCGGATCGCCTCGTCCTCGGCGGTTTCGCGCGCGCGGCCGAACAGGTCGAGCATCAGCGACAGATGCAGCTTCACGCGCCAGGCGAGCCGGCAGGTCTCAAGCAGCCAGGCATCGGCGGCGCGTCCGCGCGCGGCGATGCCGGCATGCACCGCGACGCGGCCCTCGGCCTCGGCATGGCCCTGCTCGATATCGGCGGCCGGCGCGAGTTCCAGCGCGAGGATGCCTTCGTTGCGCGCGCGCATCAGTGCGAGCAGGCGATGCGACGGAATCTTCGCGATCGCCTCGGCATGATCGAAGTAGTCGCGGAACTTGGCGCCTTCGTTCTCCTTGCCCTCGATGACTTTCGCGCGGATCTGGCCCTTGCTCCAGGTCGCATCGCGCAGCTCGCCGAGCAGGGTCGCGTTCTCGGCGATCGACTCGATCAGGATCTGCCGCGCACCATCGAGCGCGGCCTTGATGTCGGCGACGCCCTTCGCTTCGTCGACGTACGCAGCGGCACGTTGTTCCGGCGCCACCGTCGGATCTTCGCGCAGCGCGAGCGCGAGGGGTTCGAGCCCCGCTTCGCGCGCGATCTGCGCCTTCGTGCGGCGCTTCGGCTTGTACGGCAGGTACAGATCCTCCAGGCGCGCCTTGGTCTCGGCTTCGAGAATCTGCGCCTTCAATGCATCATCGAGCTTGCCTTGCTCCTCGACGCTGGCGAGGATGGCGGCGCGGCGATCTTCCAGCTCGCGCAGGTAGGAAAGGCGTTCCTCGAGCAGACGCAGCTGGATGTCGTCGAGACCTCCGGTGACTTCCTTGCGATAGCGCGCGATGAACGGCACGGTCGCGCCCCCATCGAGCAGATCGACGGCCGCCTTGACCTGGGCGGGTTGCGCGGCGATATCCGCGGCGATGCGTTGTTCGATGCTCAGCATGCGTGTGTTCGATTCCTTGCGGGCACAAATGCGAAGGGCCGCATGTGCGGCCCCTCGTGGCTGATTCTAGCAAGTTGGGTCTGCGTCGTGGACGCTTGCTTTTTGAACGCCCGCTGTGATCAGAGTGCGACGCGAAAGCCGACCCAGCCGGCGCGCGGCTGCCCGGGTCCGTAGAAGCGCGAATCGTCGAAGGACGGATACACGTCGGTCGGATCGCCGAGCGTGCCGAAGGTGACGTAGCGGCGGTCCCATACGTTGTCCACGCGCGCGAAGACGCTGAAGTGCTCGTTGAAGGTGTAGCTGGCACGCAGATTCAGCAGCGCGTAGCCGGCCGTTTCGCCGAGCAGGTTCGCCTCGTCGCTGCGCAGGTACTGGCCCGAGTTCGCGATGACGTCGCCGCCGATGCTGAGCGCCTGGGTGAGTGCGAAGTCGGCGCCGAGTTTCAGGCTGTGCCTGGGCAGCCCCGGAATGCGATCGCCTTTCCTGACGAAGATCAGGCCGTCGTCGTCGGCATCCGGATGGTTCGCGCTGTTCTCCGAGAAGCCGGTCAGGTAGGTGGCTTCGAGGTAGGTGTAGTTCGCGTACCAGTCCAGACGCTTGTCCAGCCAGGTGCCGGACAGGCTCGCCTCGATCCCTTGCCGGCGCGTGTCGCCGACATTGGCGAAGAAGCCTTCGTTCGACTGCGAGCCGCCGGTGGACTGGAACAGGATGTCGTCGGCATTGGTCGTGCGGAACAGGCCGAAGTGCCAGTTGATGCGATCGCTGCTGCCCGCGCCGAACGCGCCGCGCAGGCCGCCTTCCCAGCTCTTCGCGACGACCTGCTTCAGCGGTGGATCGGAGACGAAATCGTTCGGCAGCTTGCACGGCGCGTCCGGATCGGCGCAGGTCAGCTCGACCGGCGTCGGCGCGCGCGTGGATTCGCTGTAGCCGCCGTAGAAGTTGAACGCCGTGTTCCACTGGTAGGTGATGCCGGCGGCCGGATTGAAGCGCGAGAAGCCGTGTTTGCCGTCGAGATCGGGGTTGTCGCCGGTCGGATCGTTGATCGTCGTGCGCGTGTGGTTGCTGCGGCCGGACAAGGTCAAGGCGAGCTTGTCGGTGATCGACAGCGTATCGGTCGCGTAGAACCCGGTGCTGCGCGTATGGCTGTCGACGCTGAGCGCATCGTCGGGAATGAAGAGGCCGGGATCGGTGGTGATGTGATTGGCCTGCAGCACGGCGACTTCGAGCGTCGAGTGATAGCTCAGGCGGCCCTTGCTGTAGTCGATGCCGGTGACCAGCTGGTTCTGCATGCCGGCGATCGGCTGGTCGAATGTCAGCTGCACGGTGCCGCCGTCGCTCTTCTGGCTGCGATGGCCGATGTTGTTGATCGCATCGTAGCCGGACGACACCGTATCGCCGTTCTGGTCGAGGATGGGCTTGCCGCCGTCGCAGAGGATTTCGTCGTCGTCGTCGCACGCGTCGAAGTCGCTGATGTCGCCGTTGTAGGACAGCGTCTTCACCTCGCGGTGGAACAGCGTGAACGAGAGCTTCGTCGCCTCGTTGAAATTGAAGCTGCCCTGGCCGCTGACCAGATCGAGCTTGTTGTGCGTCTCGTCCGCCGTGAAGATGGTTTTCCAGTTCTGCGCCAGCGCCTGCGCGGGCGTCGCGCCGCTGCCGGCCAGATCGGTGTCGGCGTGGCCGAGGTGCAGATCGAACGACGCATCGTCGCCGCGCCAGGACAGCGTGCCGTAGAAATTGCGCGCGTTCGACGGCGACTCGTTGCGCCAGCCGTCCTCGTCGAAGCGGTTGCCCATCAGGTACCAGCCCCACTGCCCCGAGTTGCCGGAGGTCTCGAACGTCGCATCGGTGCGTCCGAAAGATCCGCCGTAGAACTCGAAGCGGGTGCCCGGGTCGCTGAAGCCGGTCTTGGTCTGCAGCGAGATGGCGCCGCCGAGGGTGTTCAGGCCGAACACCGGGTTGGAGCCGGCGAACAGGCTCACGCGCTCGATCGATGCTTCGGGAATCAGGTCCCAGTTGACCGTGTCGCCGAACACTTCGTTGACGCGCACGCCGTCGAGATAGACGGACATGCCCTCGGAGCCGCCGAGCAGGGGTGTCGCGGTGAAGCCGCGGAACTGCACGTCCGGCTGCAGCGGATTGCCGGCGGCGGCATTCGTGGTGACGCCGGCGAGATGGCGGTTCATGAAGTCGGTGAGATCGAGCGTCTGCGCGCGCTGCAGCGCGGAATCGTCGATCGACTGCACGTTGTAGGGCAGCTTGTTCGCGGCGATGTCGGTACCGGCGACCGCGCTCACGCCGACCACGTTGACGAGGTCGAGCGTGGTGACGTCCTCGCTCGCGCCAGCCGGCGGCGCATCCGCTGCGTGCGCGCCGGCCATGCAGCCGGCCAGTGCTGCGGCGAGCGGCGCCAGCCGCGCTCGTCTCGCGCGTTCGGACAGCAGAATCATCGGGACACCTCTTGTACTTTTGGGTGGGGTGGCGTTGCATGTCCGGCCGGTGCCGCAAGCCGCCGCGCGGTGCGTCCGGGACTGGCTCACACAGGCAGTCCCACGTTAGGGGGATGCCGCTGCGGCGAACATAGGAATCATTCCCGAATTCGGAGTTGCCTGGTGGAAATGTCGCGTTACCTGATGGTGCGGATCGCCGCGGTCAGCCTGGCGATCCTGGCCGGCGCGCTCGCCCTTGCGCTGTGGCGTGCGCAATTCGACGTCAAGCGCGAGGAAGTCGGTGCGGTCGAGACGGTGCGGCTGTTCGAACGGCTGTTCGCGCTGGAGAACGGGCCGCATGCCGGCATCCAGGACCAGCTCGCCCGGCTCGAGCGCATCAACGGTTCGGACAACCTGCGCCACATCCAGCTCGATCTGCGCGATGCGCTCGGCCACGTGCTGGTGGCGCCGCGCGCGAACGCGCCGGCGACCTGGCTGGAGCGCGTCTTCGCCCTGCTCGCGCCGGGCATCCGCAGCAGCCGTGCCGAGTCTTCCGGGCCGTGGACGCTGCAGCGCGACGACGGTGAACTGTATGTCGCCACCCTCGCGCTCAACCCGGCCAGCGAACAGCGCGAGGCCCTCGACAACCTGGTCGGCATGCTCGGCGTGCTGGCCGGCTACGCGATCGCGGTATTGCTGGCCGTGTACTGGACGCTGAAGCGTGCGCTGGCGCCGATGCAGCCGATCCTCGATGCGAT
>DASWPR010000115.1:0-2289 GCA_036398455.1 Dokdonella sp. | reverse complement strand
CGTGACGGTTGTCTCATTGTGGAGAATGCCATAAGGAGAGGAGTCCATCGCAACGGTGCGCGCCGGGTCTTGCCCGGGTGCAGATGGCAGGCGTTACCGATCGAGCCGCGCCCACGGCTCCGTCAGCGCCCGTCGTCGCTCGTCCTCTGCATGTCGGCACTTCGGGGCACGGGGCACGTGTGCGTGCCCGCTCCGGAAGCTCGGCCACAACGGTGCGCCTGCGTCGTCGGATCGGCGTTCAGGCACGCTCGGCAAAGCCGATGTCCTGAAAATCCTCGAAAACACGTATGTTTCACAAGCTCCGCGCGTTTTCGCGGACCACTCGGGGGAGAGGGCAAGATGCGGCGTCTCGCGGCGTTGATGCTGGTGGTGCCGGTGATGTTGGCGACGGCGGCGCCGCCATGGTCAGGTTCGGGCGACGATGCCCCCTCGGTGCTCGATCCTTCGGTGCCGCTGAGCTACGTCGGCAACGACGGCAGCGTGTCGGTCGGCATCAACGGCGAAGGCCACACCGAAGGCCAGCTGCTCGGCGTGTTCGCACGCAGCAACACGCGCGCCGTGGTCGGGCAGCTGTGGTGGGACCGCTCCGGCGCGGGCGGCGTGCAGGGCGACTACAACTGGCTCTGGGGCGGCTCCGCACTCGAAGCGCGCGAGCACCCCGACCAGGCGACCGTGGCGCGGCTGTCCTTCGCGATCGACCAGAACGGCGAGCACGACCGCAAGTCCACGCTCGGCTTCGGCATCGAGCGGCGCGCCTTCACCCTCGAAGGCTACGTCGCCGCCGGCATCAGCAGTGCGCGCAATTCCGGCAGCACGCTCGCCACCAGCGCGACCACGCTGAACGGCAGCGACGCCATCGGCAGCTACACGGAAATCGAAACGACCGCAGTGCAGACCCTGTTCCAGAGCAAACCCTACGGCACCGAGTTCGGCCTGCAGCTCGGCCGCACCCTGCAGCCGTTCGGCACGCGCGTGCACGTGGGCGCCAGCACGCAGGATGGCAACGGTGCGCGCGCCAACACCTGGTCGGTCGGCGTGGACTCGCCGCTCGGCACGCGCGGCTGGGGCGTTTCCGCACTCGCCGAGCACGTCAACCGCACGGGCAGCCTCGATGCCGGCAAGGACGATCGCCTGTCGGTGTTCGTGCGCTACGAATTCGGCAAGACCGGCTCGTTCCAGCCGACCCGCCAGCTGGAGGATCCGGCCTGGATCACCCAGTCGCTGGCACAGCCGTCGACGGCGCATTCGCGCAACGTCGAGTCGTACCAGCAGCGCCGCTCGCAGACGACCACGGTGACGCGCGGCCCGAAGCAGTACAGCAATCATTTCCCGCTGGCGCAGGCGGACAGCGCGACCACCGTCGAAGGCCAGTCGGTGTCCATCAACGTGCTCGCCAACGACAGCGACCCCGATGGCGACCGCCTCGGTATCTCGACGGTGACGCAGCCTGCGCACGGCAGCGCTGCGATAGCCGGCGGGCAGGTCACATACACGCCGGCGGCCGGCTACAGCGGCAGCGACAGCTTCCGCTACAGCGCGAGCGACGGTCGCGGCGGCAGCGCGACGGCGCAGGTGAGCGTGACCGTGGGCGCGCGCCCGGACCAGCCGCCGCTCGCACGCGACGACAATGCCAATGTCGCTTTCGGCCAATCCGCGAGCATCGACGTGCTCGCCAACGACACCGACGCCGACGGCGATACGCTCGCGATCGTCGCGGTCGGCATACCGCTGCATGGCAGCGCGACGCTGTCCGGCCATGCGATCGTCTACCGCGCGGCACCGGGCTACAGCGGCAGCGATCGCTTCACCTACACGATCAGCGACGGCCGTGGCGGCAGCGCCAGCGCCAGTGTCGTCATCAGCGTGTCGGCGCGACCGAACCGCGTGCCGATTGCGCGCGACGATGCGGCGGCCACCGCGTTCGGTCAGGCGGTGACGATCGACGCGCTCGCCAACGACACCGATCCGGATGGCGATGCGCTATCGATCGTCGCCACCACCGCGCCTGCACACGGCAGCGTCGTCATCGCCGCCCATGCGCTGCGCTACACGCCGGTCGCCGGCTACGCCGGCACCGATGCGTTCCGCTACACGATAAGCGACGGCCGCGGCGGCAGCGCCTCGGCCACCGTCGCGATCACGATCGCGGCGCAGCCGGACCGCGCGCCGATCGCCGCCGACGACAGCGCGACCACGCTATCCGGCCAGTCGTTGACCATTGCCGTGCTCGCCAACGACACGGATCCCGATGGCGATCCGCTCACGCTCGCGTCGGTCACCGCGCCGCGC
>DASWPR010000114.1:0-2428 GCA_036398455.1 Dokdonella sp. | reverse complement strand
CGTTCAACGACATGCTGTCGGCGCACCAGCCGTTCGAGACCTACCCGGATCGCATCAAGCAGGCCGCGCGCGCGGCCGGCGCGACGGCGCAGGTCGCCGGTGGCGTGCCGGCGATGTGCGACGGCGTCACGCAGGGCCGCGTCGGCATGGAGCTGTCGCTGTTCTCGCGCGATGTGATCGCGCAGTCGACCGCCATCGCCTTGTGCCACGACATGTTCGACGCCGCGATCTGCCTCGGCGTGTGCGACAAGATCGTGCCGGGCCTGCTCATCGGCGCGCTTGCGTTCGGTCATCTGCCGATCGTGTTCGTGCCGGCCGGGCCGATGCCGAGCGGACTTTCGAACAAGGCCAAGGCCGAAGTACGCGAACGCTACGCGGCCGGACAGGCGACGCGCGAGGAACTGCTGGAAACCGAGGCCGCCTCGTATCACGCGCCCGGCACCTGCACGTTCTACGGCACCGCCAACTCGAACCAGATCCTGCTCGAAGCGATGGGCCTGCAACTGCCGGGCGCCTCGTTCGTCAATCCGGGCACGCCGCTGCGCGATGCCCTGACCGACGCCGCGACGGCGCGCGTCGCTGCGATTACCGCGCTGGGCGACGACTACCGGCCGATCGGTCGGCTCGTCGACGAATGCGCGATCGTCAATGCGATCGTCGCGCTGCTCGCCACCGGCGGATCGACCAATCACACGATCCATTTCGTCGCGGTCGCGCGTGCGGCCGGCCTGATCGTGACCTGGGAGGATTTCGACGCGCTCGCCGAAGTCGTGCCGCTGCTCGCACGCATCTATCCGAACGGCGACGCCGACGTGAACCGCTTCCACGCCGCGGGCGGCACGGCGTTCCTGCTGCGCGAGCTGCTCGACGCCGGGCTGCTGTTCGATCTGCCGACGATCGCAGCCGGCGGCATGCGCGCCTACACGCAGGCGCCGCGCCTCGTCGACGGTGCGCTCGGCTGGGTCGATGCGCCGACGGCCAGCACCGACACGGAGGTCGTGCGGCCCGCCGCGAATCCGTTCGAGGTGACCGGCGGCCTGCGCCTGGTGCGCGGCAGCCTCGGCAATGCGCTGGCGAAGGTCTCCGCGGTCAAGCCGCAGCATCGGCGCGTCGAAGCGCCGGCCGTCGTCATCGACGATCCGGCCGAACTGCGCGCACGCCACAAGGCCGGCACGCTGCCGCACGATTTCATCGCGGTCGTGCGCTATCAGGGACCGCGCGCCAACGGCATGCCCGAGATGCACAGCCTGATGCCGCTGCTCGGCATGCTGCAGAACCAGGGCCGCCAGGTCGCGCTGGTCACCGACGGTCGCCTTTCCGGTGCATCGGGCAAGGTACCGTCGGCGATCCACGTGACGCCGGAAGCCGCCATCGGCGGCAGCATCGCCTGCGTGCGCGACGGCGACACCATCCTGCTCGACTGCGAGCGCGGCCTGCTCGAAGTACGCATCGGCGAGGAGGAATGGAAGTCGCGCCGGCCGGCTGCCAACACCGCGCCGGCCGGGCAGGACATCGGCCGCGCGCTGTTCGCCTACAGCCGTGCCAACGTCGGGCCCGCCGACGAAGGCGCGCTGTCGATCTCCTGCGGGCCGATGTTCGCGCCGGCCGGCGGCGAAAAGCAGGCCACCGAAACCGAATACGACGTCGGCCGCCTGGCCGCGTATGCGCCATTCGAGGCAAAGGACGCGTAATGAATTCTTCCACGTCTAAAAATCTGCAGGAAAGCCAGCAGGTGGCGATCGCCCTGCTGCGCGCGACGCGCGTGCTGCCGGTGGTCACGGTCGACTCGGCCGGACAGGGCGTCGCCACCGCGCGCGCCCTGCTCGATGGCGGCCTGACCGCGATCGAAGTGACCCTGCGCACGCCGGCCGCACTCGAAGCCATTGCGGCGATCAAGCGCGAGGTACCCGGCATCGCGCTCGGTGCCGGCACCGTGCTGACGGCGCAGCAGATCGACGATGCGCGCCAGGCCGGTGCTTCTTTCCTCGTCACGCCGGGCACGCCGCCGGCGCTAGCCGCAGCGCTCGCGGCAAGTGGCCTGCCGGTGGTACCCGGGGCCGCGACGCCGAGCGAGTTGATTGCGCTCGTGTCGCTGGGCTATCGCGTCGCCAAACTGTTTCCTGCCGCGGCGATCGGCGGACTCGCGCTGATCCGCGCGCTGCAGGGTCCGCTGGCGGACCTGCTGCTGTGTCCGACCGGCGGTATCCGCGAGGCCGACGCGCCCGCCTACCTGGCCGAGAAGAACGTGATCGCGCTCGGCGGCTCGTGGATGGTGCCGCGCGAGTGGCTGCAGGCCGGTCGATTCGACGAAGTGACCGCCTCGGCGCGCGTCGCGAGTCGCTTCGCGCACGCGTAACGAGCCACTTCGAGCAGACGCTGTCGCGCAACCCAACCAACGTGTCGTCATTCCCGCGAACGCGGGAATCCA
>DASWPR010000113.1:0-7545 GCA_036398455.1 Dokdonella sp. | reverse complement strand
GAGGCCGGCGTGATCCGCGATCCGATCACGGTCGGGCCGACCACCTCGATCCGCGAGGTCATGCAGATCACCCGCGCGCACAACATCTCCGGCGTGCCGGTGGTCGACGGCGAACATCTCGTCGGCATCGTCACCAACCGCGATCTGCGCTTCGAGAAGAAGCCGGAGGATCCGGTCAAGAACATCATGACGCGCAAGGAGCGCCTGATCACGGTGAAGGAGGGCGCGGCCGACGAGGAAGTGCTCGCGCTGCTGCACAAGCATCGCATCGAGAAAGTGCTGGTGGTCGACGACGCGTTCCGTCTGCGCGGCCTGATCACCGTGAAGGACATCCAGAAAGCGCGCGACAACCCGAATGCGTGCAAGGACGATCGCGAACGCCTGCGCGTCGGCGCGGCGGTCGGCGTCGCCGGCGATACCGAGCAGCGCATCGCTGCGCTGATCGAAGCCGGCGTCGATGCGCTGGTCGTCGATACCGCGCATGGTCATTCCGATGGCGTCATCGAACGCGTGCGCTGGGTGCGCAGGAACTACCCGAAGATCGATCTGATCGCCGGCAACATCGTCACCGGCGACGCCGCGCGGGCGCTGGCCGACGCCGGCGCGAATGCGGTCAAGGTCGGCATCGGACCGGGTTCGATCTGCACCACGCGCGTCGTCGCCGGTGTCGGCGTGCCGCAGGTCTCGGCGGTCGACATGGTCGCGACGGCACTGCAGGGCAGCGACGTCGGCCTGATCGCCGACGGCGGCATCCGCTATTCCGGCGACATCGCCAAGGCGCTCGCCGCCGGTGCGGACTGCGTGATGATCGGCGGCCTGTTCGCCGGTACCGAAGAGGCGCCGGGCGAAGTCGAGCTGTACCAGGGGCGCTCGTACAAGAGCTATCGCGGCATGGGTTCGCTCGGCGCGATGCAGAAAGGCTCGAAGGACCGCTACTTCCAGGACGACGAAGGCGATGCCGACAAGCTGGTGCCGGAAGGCATCGAAGGCCGCGTCCCGTACCGGGGTCCGTTGCGCAACATCGTGCATCAGCTGAGCGGCGGCCTGCGCGCGGCGATGGGCTATGTCGGCTGCGCGACCGTCGAGGACATGCGCACCAAGCCGCAGTTCGTGCGCATCACGTCGGCCGGTGTGCGTGAATCGCATGTGCACGATGTGGCGATCACCAAGGAAGCGCCCAATTACCGAATGGATTGATGGCGCCCGAGGCTCGCGTCATGTTCGGATGCGCCGGCCGGAGGCGGGCTTTGCCCTCGCCGACATCGCCTTTCCGCAGGGTGTTTGTCCCTTGTTCGGATACATGCAATAGTAGGTAATATAACTACAATTGGAGCCGGTAATGGACGAGCCCGTATCCGCCGCGGATGCGAACCGCAATTTCTCCCAGCTCCTGCGCGCGGTGCGCGAAGAACACGCCAGTTACGTGGTGACGTCGCACGGCAAACCCGTCGCGAAGCTGGTGCCCTTCGAGGGGGATTCCGAAATCTCTGCACAGGCGCGTTCCAGCCTGCTGGCACGCCTGGCCGCGGAGCCCGTCGCGAACGCCGAACGCTGGTCGCGCGAGGAACTGTACGAACGCGACGCATGAGGATCGCACTCGACACGAACATCCTGGCATACGCCGAGGGCGTCAACGATGTCGCGCGCCGCGATGCCGCGCTCGATGTCGTGGGCAGGCTGCCACAGGAGAGCACGTTCCTGCCGGTGCAGGCGCTCGGCGAGCTGTTCCATGTGCTGATGCGCAAGGCCGGTCGCGACGCGTCTGCCGCACGCGCCGCGGTGCTCAGCTGGCGCGATGCGTTTTCCTCGATCGAGACCTCGCCGACCGTGCTGCTCGCCGCCATGGATCTGTCGGCCGACCACCCGCTGACGATCTGGGACGCGATCATGATTTCTGCCGCTGCGGAAGCCGGTTGCCGGCTGCTGCTTTCCGAAGACCTGCAGAACGGTTTCACCTGGAAAGGCGTCACCGTGACCAATCCCTTCACCGCTGTGCGGCACGTCCTGCTCGCCGCCGCGCTGGCCGATGCGAAGCGCTGACAACCGAGACGAAATGACCTCACACGCGAACATCCACAACGACAAGATCCTGATCCTCGACTTCGGCGCGCAGTACACGCAGCTGATTGCACGGCGCGTACGCGAGATCGGCGTCTACTGCGAGATCTGGGCCTGGGACCACGACCCGGCGGCGATCGCCGCGTTCGGCGCCAAGGGCATCATCCTGTCGGGCGGGCCGGAATCGACGACGCTGGCCGGCGCGCCGACGGCGCCGCAGGCGGTCTTCGATGCCGGCTTGCCGATCCTCGGCATCTGCTACGGCATGCAGACGCTCGCCGCGCAGCTTGGCGGCGCCACCGAAGCGGCCGATGCACGCGAGTTCGGCCATGCACGCGTCGACGTGGTCGCGCACGATCGCCTGCTGAGCGGCCTCAGCGATCACGCGCCGGCGCAGGCGCTCGATGTCTGGATGAGCCACGGCGATCACGTCGCCGCGGCGCCGCCGGGCTTCGTGGTGACCGCGCGCACCGAGCGCATCCCGGTCGCCGCGATGGCGAACGAGGAGAAGCGCTGGTACGGCGTGCAGTTCCATCCGGAAGTCACGCACACCAAGCAGGGCAGTGCGCTGCTGAAGCGCTTCGTCAGCGAGATCTGCGGCTGCGCCACCTTGTGGACCGCGGCGAACATCATCGACGACCAGATCGCGCGCGTGCGTGCCCAGGTCGGCGACGATCACGTGCTGCTCGGTCTTTCCGGCGGCGTCGATTCTTCCGTGGTCGCCGCGCTGCTGCATCGCGCGATCGGTGACCGCCTGACGTGCGTATTCGTCGACACCGGCCTGCTGCGCTGGCAGGAAGGCGACCAGGTGATGGCGACGATGGCCGAGCACATGGGCGTCAAGGTCATCCGCGTCGATGCGGCCGCGCGCTATTTCGACGCGCTCGCCGGCGTCGCCGATCCGGAGGCCAAGCGCAAGATCATCGGCCGTCTGTTCGTCGAGATCTTCGACGAGGAATCGCACAAGCTCGAAGGGGTGAAATGGCTGGCGCAGGGGACGATCTATCCCGATGTGATCGAGTCGGCCGGTTCCAAGACCGGCAAGGCGCACGTGATCAAGTCGCATCACAACGTCGGCGGCCTGCCCGAGCAGATGAAGCTGAAGCTCGTCGAGCCGCTGCGCGAACTGTTCAAGGACGAAGTGCGCCGCATCGGCGTCGAACTCGGCCTGCCGCGCGAGATGGTCTACCGTCACCCGTTCCCCGGGCCGGGACTCGGCGTGCGTATCCTCGGCGAGGTCAAGCGCGAGTATGCGCAGATCCTCGCGCGCGCCGACGCGATCTTCATCGAGGAGTTGCGCAAGGCCGACCTGTACGACCGTACCAGCCAGGCGTTCGCGGTATTCCTGCCGGTCAAATCGGTGGGCGTGGTCGGTGATGCGCGCGCCTACGAATGGGTGATCGCGTTGCGCGCCGTCGAGACGATCGACTTCATGACGGCGCATTGGGCGCACCTGCCTTACGCGTTTCTTGGCCTTGTTTCCAGTCGCATTATCAATGAGATACCGAACATATCTCGTGTGGTTTACGACATCAGTGGCAAGCCGCCGGCGACGATCGAGTGGGAGTGACCCGGATTCGGAGACTACGCCGGCATTTCCAAAAGTTGTCGTAGGTGTTTGATCGAAAAAATTTACGTCGGGACGAACCAGCTCTCGCGCATCGCGGCGCCTTCTAGAGGCGTGTGACCGTTGAGGACGCGCGTGCTTCAATATAACTATATTATTGCACGATAACATTAGTTGAGTTATCGTGCGAAAACTTGGTTACGAAGGTATGTCTCCCATGCCGGCCCTGGCTGCCGCCGTACGACGCTATCTCCACGAGACGCTGGGCATTTCCACTGCCGATGCGGCTCCGTGGGTGCGCACGGACGAACTGCCGTACTTCCTGCGGGACGCTTTCCAGTTCAGCGAGCTGGAACTGCTGGGGCACACCATCGTGCTGGCGATGCGCCGTACTGGACAGAAGCAGTCTCTCGGCGAGGTCAGGGCGTGGTTGGACAAGGCGAGGGTGCTCGCCGGGGTGCCGGTGGTGTACGTCACGGATGCCCTGGCCTCCTATGAACGCCGGCGGCTGATCGAGCAGAAGGTGCCCTTCATCGTTCCCGGCAACCAGCTCTATCTGCCAGACCTGGGCCTCGATCTGCGTGAATACTTCCGGCAGCGCGCTCCCGCTGCGGATGCAGCACTGAGCCCGTCTACTCAGGCCCTCCTGCTCACAGCCCTGCTGCGGCAGCCTTGGCAAGCCGAGTGGCAACCCTCCAAGGTGGCCGTCGCCTTGGGCTATACGCCCATGACGCTCTCGCGCGCGGTCAAGGAATTGACTGCGGCCGGGCTCGCCACCGCACATACCGTGGGCCGGTCGCGCTGGCTGCGCATGGCGCATCCAGCGCAGCAGACCTGGGAGCTGGCAAAGCCAGCACTGCGAAGTCCGGTCAAGCGAAGCGTCTGGGTGTCGCCGGAAGGATCGCCGGCCACTGGGCAGCAACGGTTGGCAGGCCTGAGTGCGCTAGCGCGTTATTCGATGCTGACCGAGCCCCAATGGCCCGTGTACGCCGTGAGCAACGCGGAATGGAAGGAGGCGGTGAAGGCTGGCGTTATCCAAGTGCCTGAGCCTGTGGCGGGCTCGTCCGAATGGCAACTTTGGAGTTACAGCCCGGCTCTTTTGAATGAGGGCGCCATGGTCGATCCACTGTCGCTGACGCTCAGCCTGCAGGACAGCGCAGACGATCGTATTCAGCTCGCGCTGGACGAGCTGAAGGAACAACTGCCGTGGTGAGAGGGTTGGATGTGTTCAAAGCTTGGTTCGTCGGTCACGCGGACCAGTACGTACTGATCGGCGGGACGGCCGCAACCTTGGCCATGGAGGGGGCCGGCCTGGCGTTTCGTGCCACGAAAGACCTCGATATCGTCCTGCATGTCGAGGCCCTGACCCCGGCATTCGGGCAGGCTTTCTGGAAGTTTGTCGAAGCTGGTGGTTACGCCATCCGCCAAGCCAGTGACACGGGCAAACCGATCTTCTACCGGTTTCAGAAGCCCGCCGACGAACGCTACCCGGTCATGGTCGAACTGTTCGCCCGCGCGCCCGACGGTCTCCAACCAGCGCAGGGGAGTCAACTCACGCCGATACCGTTGGACGAAGCGGTCTCCAGCCTGTCCGCGATCCTGCTCGACGAGGCGTACTACGCATTCATCATGAGCGGCCGCCGAGAAGTCGATGGCTTGCCAGGGGTCGGCGAGGACCGTTTGATTCCGCTGAAGGCGGTCGCGTGGTTGGACCTCGGCGCCCGCAAGGAACGGGGCGCACCAGTGGATTCGAGGGACATCCGCAAACATCTGAACGATGTGCTGCGGCTGTCGCAAATGCTTGCCCCGGCAACGCGCATTCCGCTCCCTGCGAAGATCGCCGACGACATGATGCGGTTTCTGTCGGCGCTGGCGTTGGATGCATCGGTCGATCCGAAATCGCTGCAGCTCGGCGACATCACTGCCGCTGAGGTGGCCGAGCGAATCGCCCAGGCATACGAATTCGACTTGCAGAGGCGCGGCAGTGCGTGATCCCGATCGATACCGACCGCAGGTGGGCCAGCAACATTGACCATGAGTTCGCGGAACTGACGATGGGGTGAATCTTCGCTATTCTTAATCTCGATCGACGATTCAGCTGGGAAAGTGGGTCACTCGGGAATCGTCTCATCTACGCGTCCGTAGAAGTTCCGCGCTTGCGCTGCTGCAGCGATGCTGAAGAGCCTCTGCGCTGCACGCAGGACGTGGTCGTGACCAACGACTTTGAGCATGCGAGTTCGGGCGGGGTGTCGACGAGAGAGCGGAAGTGCCCCAGCGAATTCACCAACCACCCACGCCTGAATGAACTCCCTGCCAGCTCTCCCTTCCGGCACCCCAGCCGACCTGCATTGGATGCAGCAGGCACTGGGATGGGCGCGGCGTGCCCAGGACGAAGGCGAGGTTCCGGTCGGCGCCGTGGTGGTGCTCGGCGGGCAGATCGTCGGCGCCGGCTGCAATCGCATGATCGGCGCCAACGATCCGAGCGCGCATGCCGAGATCGAAGCGTTGCGCGACGCCGGGCGCCGGCTTGGCAACTACCGGTTCCCTGGAGCGACGCTGTACGCCACGCTGGAACCCTGCGTGATGTGCGCCGGAGCGATCGTGCATGCGCGCATCGCGCGCGTGGTCTATGCGGCGGGCGATCCGAAAACCGGTGCGGCAGGCAGCATGTTCGACATCCTCGGCAGCGAGCGCCACAACCATCGCGTCGATATCGAGCGTGGGGTCTGCGCCGACGAGGCCGGCCGGCTGCTGGTCGATTTCTTCCGCGCGCGGCGCTGATGCCATTGCCGCGTCGAGTGGCGGGCGCGTCTGAACCTAGCGGCATCGCCGGATGAGATCGCCGCTCATCGCGGCTGCGCTCGGAGAATTGGATATCGTCATTGGCGAGAGCACGGCCTGAACGTGCGCTGTGCATGCGATTGGCCTGCGCGCGAATGCGCCGCTAGACTCGGGTCGATCTTCACGCGGGAGCCCACAGCAGCATGCTCAAGCGAAACAAGATCGCGCTCGGCGCGCTCGGCGCGCTCGTCCTCGTCGTAGTCACTCCGATTGCGGTGCTCGCCTTCGTTGCGACCTTCGACTGGAATCACGCCAAGCCGTGGGTGCAGTCGCGTGAGAGTGCGGCGTTGGGACGAAGCGTCGAGATTGCCGGCGATCTTACGGCCGCGTGGCATTGGCGGCAGCGCGAGAACGGCGTGCAGGTGTGGTCGCCCGGGTTGCGCTTCTCCGGCGGCGGGGTACGTATCGGCAATCCGGACTGGGCCCGGCAGCCGCACTTCGCCGAGCTGAAGGCGCTCGATATCGAGCTGCGTCTGCTGCCCCTGTTGTGGCGGCACCTGGACATTCCTTCGATCCGGCTGGTGCAGCCTTCGCTCGATTTCGAGCAGCGCAAGGACGGTCGCGCGACCTGGCTCTTCGCGCCGGCGCAGCAGCAGAACGGGCAGGCGTGGGGCGTCGATCTCGGCGACATCGAGTTCGATGCCGGCGAGGTGCATATCGCCGACGAAGCGCGCGCGCTCGAATTGCACGCGGACATCGTGCCGCTGGAGGCGCCGATCGAATTCGGTCAGCGCGTGGAGGGCGACGATCCGACCACGCGTCGCGAAGTGATCCGGCGGGTGGGGCAGGCCGCCGCGCAGCGCCTGCGTGCTGCGGCGGAGGAACGCGAAACGAAGGCGAGCGAACGCG
Organism: Dokdonella sp.; assembly: GCA_036398455.1. Classification (GTDB taxonomy): domain Bacteria; phylum Pseudomonadota; class Gammaproteobacteria; order Xanthomonadales; family Rhodanobacteraceae; genus Dokdonella_A. The sequence goes on along the minus strand of DASWPR010000113.1, from coordinate 230 downwards.
GCAAGGCGGCCAAGCCGCCGCCGTATCTGTTCGGATGGAAGGCGAGCGGGACGATGGCGGGTGCGGCCGTCAAAGGCAGCGGGCGCTTCGGCGGCGTGCTCGCGCTGAAGCAGCCGAAACCGTTTCCGCTGCGTGCGGATATCGACATCGGCACCACCGAGATTGCACTGACCGGCACGATCACCGATCCGACCAGTCCCGACGCGGTCGATATGCGCTTGTGGATCAGC
>DASWPR010000112.1:0-7142 GCA_036398455.1 Dokdonella sp. | reverse complement strand
CGGCTGGGCGCCGGGCCGCCAGCTGTATTTCGCGATGCGTTTCTCGCAGGCCCCGAGCGGCCATGCGCTGCACGACCTCGAGGGCGACATTCCCTACAAAGGATTCGCCGCGCCGGCCGACAGGGAGCCTCGCGCGCGCGCGCAGATCGAAGGGCGCGCGCTCGTCGGCGTGGTCGATTTTCCGGCGGCCACGCGCGAGCTGGTGGTCAAGGTGTCGATCTCGCCGGTCAGCGAAGAAAGCGCGATGGCCAACCTCGACGCCGACATGCCGGGCTGGGACTTCAACGCAATGCGCGATGCCGCACGCAACGCGTGGACGCAGGCGCTGTCCGCGTTCGACGTCGATGCGCCCGAGCCGATGCGCAAGAGCTTCTACACCGCCGCCTACCACGCGATGATGGCGCCGAGCCTGTTCATGGACGCCGACGGCCGCTATCGCGGTCCGGACAATGCCGTTCATCACGCCGACGGCTTTCGCAACTATTCCACGTTTTCACTGTGGGATACCTACCGCGGCCTGCATCCGCTGCTGACCATCGTGCAGCCGGAACAGCGCACCAACGACATCGTCAATTCGCTGCTCGCGGCGCAGAAGGCGAGCCCCTACGGCATCCTGCCGGTGTGGGCGTTCCACGGCCTGGAAACGTGGTGCATGATCGGCTACCACGCCGTGCCGGTGATCGCGGACGCCTACATGAAGGGCATCCGCGGCTACGACACCAAGGCCGCGCTCGATGCGATGGTCGCCAGCGCCAGCTACGGCCCCTACGGCGGCCTCGACGGCTACATGAAGCTCGGTTACGTCCCGATCGACCGTGAAGGCGAGGCAGCCTCGAAGACGCTCGAATACGCGTTCGACGACTGGACCATCGCCCAGGTCGCCGGCGACCTCGGGCGCAAGGATGTCGCGGCGGCCTTCACCCGGCGCGCCGGCAACTGGCGCAATGCCTACGACGCGAAAACAGGCTTCATGCGCGCGCGCACCAGCGACGGCCGATTCCGCGAACCATTCGACCCGAGCGCGAGCGGCTACGGCACCGACTACACCGAAGGCAATGCCTGGCAGTATTCCTGGTACGTGCCGCAGGACGGCGCCGCGCTGATCAAGGCACACGGCGGCGATGCGAAGCTGGTCGCGATGCTCGACCGCGTCTTCGATGCGAAGGTCGATCCCAAGCAGTTCGCGCACATGGAAGACATCACCGGACTGATCGGCTGGTACGCGCACGGCAACGAGCCCAGTCATCACGTCGCCTACCTGTACGCCTACGCGGGCCAGCCGTGGCGCACGCAGGAGCGCCTCAAGCAGATCATGGATTCGCAGTACGCGCCGCGGCCGGACGGTCTTGCCGGCAACGACGACCTCGGCCAGATGTCGGCCTGGTTCGTGTTCGCCGCGATGGGCTTCTATCCGGTGGCGCCGGCCAGCAACGAATACGTGATCGGCCGGCCGTTCGTGAACCGGGTGACGCTGGCGCTGCCGAACGGCAGGCAGTTCGCGATCGTCGCCGACGGACTCGACGAGGCGCATCCGTATGTCGGCGCGGTCGCGCTCAACGGCAAGCCGCTCGTGCGCAGCGTGATCCGCCACCAGGACATCATGGCCGGCGGCGAACTGCATTTCACCATGCAGGCGCAGCCGAACAAGACCTGGGCCACGCGCACCAGCGAACGGCCCTATTCGATGAGCCGCTACTGAGCGCGCCGCGACATGCCGCTTCGGCGCGCGCCATGAAAGCCGGCTCAGCCCGACTGCGCGGCCTTGCGCGCCTTGAAGCGGTCGACCGCCGCCTGCAGCGCCAGCGCGCGATCGCGCAGCAGCTGCAACTTGGTGCGTGCACGGATCACGCTGTCGATGATCTCCGCGCGCTGCTGCAGTTCCTCCATCGTCAACTCGGTACCGAGCGGATTGAGGCAATCGCAGACAGCGCGCGCGCGGTTGAGCAGTTCGACCGCAGCGGCGGCATCGAGGGTGGCAGATCGCATCTTCATGGAAGTCTCGCAGGGAAGCCGGATGCGGCCCGCTCGTTGCTTGGCTTCACGCCGGCGCACCGCCTTGCAGCGGGCACTAGTCGCCGACCAACGGGTCGCCGACAGCATGGCGCGAAGGCGGCGGCGCCGCGAGCGCATACTTGCGCGTCCACTTGTAGGAAATTTCTTACTTTGCATAAGTACACAACTGCGCCGATCGATGGCGCCGACGCCGCCGGCGGCCACCGCCGGAGCGATCGGCACGCCACTTTGCCATTCGTAACTTGCGCCCGGCGCGAGTCAGGCTGCATCCTATGGCGCCAGCGCGCCGCGACGACGGCCGCGATCGCCCGTCAGAAGGCGCCCAACCTGCCCTGCGCATGATCGAATTCGGACACAGCACCCACGTCGGCTTGCGTCGCGAGCACAACGAGGACACCTACTACGCCGACGGCGACCTCGGCCTGTGGCTCGTCGCCGACGGCATGGGCGGGCACGAGCATGGCGAGGTCGCCAGCGCATTAGCGCGCGATACGCTGGTGCGCGAGGTCGGCAAGGGCGTCGAGCTCGTGCGCGCGATCCAGCTCGCCGACGAAGAAATCATCAAGCATTCGACACGGCGTGCCGAAGCGCTGCCGATGGGCACCACCATCGCCGCGCTGCGCATTGCCGAGGGCGGCGCATTCGAGGTTGCCTGGGTCGGCGACAGCCGCGTCTACCTGTGGAGCAGCGAGGGCCTGAAGCAGCTGTCGGAGGACCATTCCTACGTGCAGGAGCTGATCGCCCAGGGCGCGATCACCAGCGAGCAGGCGCGCAGCCATCCGCATCGAAACGTGGTCACCCAGGCGCTCGGCGTGACCGACCCGCAGTCCCTGCGCGTGGAAAGCGTGCGCGGCCAGCTCAATCCGGGCATGCAGCTGCTGCTCTGCAGCGACGGCCTGACCGAGGACGTCAACGACAAGGCGATCGGCGCCATCGTCGGCCGCCAGGAACTGAGTGCGCAGGAATGCGTCGACCACCTGATCCTCGCCGCGCTCGACGGCGGCGGCTCGGACAACGTCACCGTCATCCTGGTACGCGCGCGCTGAGGCGCGCGCTATGGCCGCGGGCGCAGGGCCGTCCCTGATTCCCGGGCTCTTTGCTGCGAATGAATGCGGCTAGGCCGCATCCACCTGCTTCCACACGCAGGCGCCCTTGCTCGCCTTCTCGATCGCGTCCAGGCGCGCCAGATGCTGGGCAAGGTCGGCGGCACCGGCATGCAGCACGCGCGGCCTGACCGAAATGTGCACGCGCGCCGCCGCCACGGCCACTTCCGCCTGCCCGCTCTCGCTCTCGAAGCCGAGCTGCCCCTGCCCTGACGTCAGCGCCAGGTAGACGTCGGCGAGCAGGTTGGCGTCGACCAGCGCGCCGTGCATGTCGCGATGACTGTTGTCGATGCCCAGGCGCTTGCACAACGCATCGAGACTGTTGCGCTGCCCGGGAAACTTCTCGCGCGCGAGCGCCAGCGTATCGAGCACGCTGGAATAGTCGGCCAGGCGCGCGCGCTGCAGCCCGGCGCGGGCGAGTTCCGCATCGAGGAAGCCGACGTCGAACGCCGCGTTGTGCGCGATCACCTCGGCGCCCTCGATGAATTCGAGGAATTGCGCCGCGATATCGGCGAAGCGCGGTTTGTCGAGCAGGAAATCGTCTTCGATGCCGGTGACCGCGCGGGCGCCTTCGTCGATCAGGCGATCCGGATTCAGATAGGTGTGGAACGTGCGCCCGGTCGGGCGCCGCTGCACGAGTTCGACGCAGCCGATCTCGATGATGCGATGACCGCGCTGCGCTTCGAGGCCGGTGGTCTCGGTGTCGAGGATGACCTGTCTCATGCGCTCGCGGTTCCTTCGATTCGGGCAGAGGGCAGTGTCGGCATCAGTGCCGTCGTCGCCAGATACCGCTGCGCGTGCTCCGCCTCGGCAAAGGTGAAAGGTGCGTCGCTGAGACGGATCAGATAGCCCCGGTCGTCACAGCGCCGCCAGCAGGGGGGCGTCAACGCATCGGCGAAGCGCGCGGGAAATCCGAGCGCATGGCAAATATCATCCGACCAAAAATTCGCCCAGCCGAGACGCTCCTTGATCAGCCAGGTTTCGTCGAACCGAAAGGCGAATATCCAGGGCGCGCCCGCTGCCTGCGCTTCCCAGGAACCGCACGAATCGACGCGCGCAAAGTGCGCCTTCGTCAACGCGACGATGTCCGGCAATGCATCCGCCAGCGTTCCGAACGCCGGCGCGGCCTGCCTGAGCTTCACGCAGACGTGTCCGTACTCCGCCGGCTTGCGCGGCTCCGCCGTCGCCCGCGAACGCCGGTCGAGCGTGATCTCGACATGGTTCGGACTGGAAAGCCGGTTTGAAAGGCGCAGACTGCGACGAGTCGAGCGCCACGCACGTTGCGCCTCGGCGGCGATATCCTGCTGGATTGGTTGCGGAAACGTATCGCGAACTGCGTGCGTGATGGGTTCACCGAGTGCGCGCTCGACGATCTCTACGACACCTTCGACGAGATCGGTCGTGATGCTGGCTGCCGTGCAATAGGCTTTCAGTTCGAGCATCCCCGGCCAGCGCACATGCACCGGATCGTGCAGCCGCTCGTTCGGCGCCATGGATTCAAGCGTCGGCATTCGTCGTCTTCCTGATCGCCAGCGCCGCATCGCGCGCCAGCACATCGACGCGCTCGTTCTCGGCATGCCCCGCATGTCCCTTGACCCAGCGCCAGGTCACGCGGTGATCGGCGATCGCGGCGGACAGGCGTTCCCACAGGTCCTGGTTCTTCACCGGCTTCCTGTCGCTGGTGCGCCAGCCGTTCGCGCGCCAGCGCGCCATCCATTCCTCGACGCCGCGCTTGACGTACTGCGAGTCGGTCGTCAGCTCGACGGCGCAGGCGCGCTTCAAGGCCTCGAGGCCGGCGATCGCGGCCATCAGTTCCATGCGGTTGTTGGTGGTCTGCGCCTCGCCGCCGGAGAGTTCCTTCTCGCGATCGCCGAAGCGCAGCAGCGCGCCCCAGCCGCCCGGCCCGGGATTGCCGAGGCAGGCGCCATCGGTGAACAGTTCGACGCGCTCCGCGTCCGCTGGACTTGTCGTCATGCGCAGGCGCGGTGGCTCGGCGTGGCCAGTTGCGGATGGATGCGCATGCGCTCGCGCGCGAAGCGCGGGCGCAGCGGCGTGAGTACCGCGCGCTGCTTCGATGCGGTCAGCAGATAAGCGCCGCGCATCGGCGCCAGCAGTCCCATCGCATGGATCGCCGAACGCTCGCCGCGATGCGGCCAGCACGCACCGACGTAGTCAATGCTGACCGGCGCGAGCTGGCGGCGCAGCAGGCGCCGTCGCGTGATATCCGCCGGCGCCGTGCGTGGCAGCGGCAGCCCATGGCGCGCCTGCCAGTGCATCCAGGCCAGCCACGGGCTCCAGGGATTGAGACCGTACCAGAGCAGCACGCCGCCCGGCGCAAGCACGCGCGCGAGTTCATCGATCAGCGCGCCGCGCGAAGGCAGCACATCGCCCGCGTGCTGCACCAGCACGAGGCGGAAGGCATCGTCCTCCCACGGCAGCGCATCGGCCATGCAGACGACGTCGCCGCCGAGGCGGTCGTGCTCCACGTACTGGCGCAGCGGCAGCAGGTGCCGGGTGTCGATCGCGAGCTCGCGATTCGCCGCGCACGCCTGCAGCAGCAAGGCGCGCCCGTTCGGCTGGCGCGCCGCGTGCTCGGCGACGCCATCGAGTTCGTCGCGCAGCAAGGCGGCGCTGTCGGGCAAGGCGAACAGATTGTCGGGGCCGGTGATCACGGGTCGCGAGGGCACAGTGGCGGGTCGGTCAGCAGCGGAAGTGTAGCGCGTCGATGTCCGTCCTAATGCTTCTTTAACGAAGACTCTGGAAGCGCTGGCTATATTCGCGCGGCCCATGACCCTCGTCCCGCTGCCAGCACTCTCCGACAACTACATCTGGCTGCTCGCAGACGCGGCCGGCGACGCGCTCGTGGTCGATCCGGGCGAGGCGGCGCCGGTGCGCGCCGCGCTCGAACGCGACGGCCTGCGGCTGCGCGCGATCCTGCTGACCCACCATCACCCGGACCACATCGGCGCGGCCGCGGAGCTCGCCGAGGCCACCGGCGCGACGATTCACGCGCCGGTCGACCCGCGCATCGAGCGTGCCGACGTGCGCGTCGGCGATGGCGATCGCATCGAGCTGGCAGCGCCGGCCTGCACCTTCGACGTGCTGGCGATCCCCGGCCACACACTCAGCCACGTCGCCTACTACGGCCGCTACGACGGCCAGGGCCTGCTGTTCTGCGGCGACACGTTGTTCAGCGTCGGCTGCGGGCGCATGTTCGAAGGCACGCCGGCGCAGATGCTGGCCTCGCTGGATCGCCTGGCTGCGCTGCCGGGCGAGACCCAGGTCTGCTGCGGCCACGAATACACGCTGGCGAACTGCGCCTTCGCGCGCGCACTCGATCCGCACAATGCCGCGCTGGCGGCGCGCAGCGTCGAAGTGATCGCGCTGCGCGAGCGCGGCGCGGTGACCCTGCCGTCCTCGCTCGCCGACGAACGCGCGTGCAATCCGTTCCTGCGCGTCGACTCGGCCGCGCTCGTCACCGCGCTCGGCGGCGGCGACCGCGTGCAGCGCTTCGCCGAACTGCGCCGCCGCAAAGACGACTTCCGGATGCCGCCGCGATGAATGCCCGCGGCTGCGCGCGGGCTGCGCTGCTGGGCGCGGCAGGGGGGCTGCTCGCCGCCTGCGTCGCGCCGTCGCCGCGTCCATCCATGCCGGCGCCGGCGCCGGTTGCGGCACCCGCCCCCAGCGTCGCCGACATTGCGCCCGCTGCGGCACCGGCACTGTCGCCGCCGGGCGAACCGAGCGACTCGCCCTGGCCGCGCCTGCGCCAGCGCTTCGCGATGCAGCGGTGCGACTATCGCCCGCAGGTGGTGCGCTGGGCAAACTATTACGCCAGGGCGCCGCGCCAGTTCAGCGCCAGCTGGAAGCAGGCGATGCCGTTCCTGCTGCTGGTGGTCGACGAAATCGATAAACGCGGGCTGCCCGGCGAGTTCGCCATGCTGCCGTATGTCGAGAGCAGCTATCAGCCGGTGTCGACGAAGGGCGACCGGCCGGCCGGCATGTGGCAACTGGTGCCCGACACCGCGC
>DASWPR010000111.1:0-1737 GCA_036398455.1 Dokdonella sp. | reverse complement strand
GAACTGCGCCAGCAGCGCGACCCGGCGCGCGCCGAGATCCACCTGCTCGCCGGCCACGCGATAGGCGCAGAAGCCGCCCAGCCATTGCAGTGCGATGCGCTGGCGGACCTGTTCGCGCTCGGCCTGGACCGCCCGCGTTTCGGCCGTGGCGGCGTCGCCGCGTGCCCGCCGCTTGCCGGCCCAGTCGATCGTCTGGCTGACGCCGACGCTGCGTGTGTCGACATCGGCGTTCTGCGCGGTGAGGTCCAACTCCGGGTTGTAGATCGGCCGCGAGGCGGCGAGGGCGCGCGCATCGGCGGCGGCGACTCTGGCCTCGATCGCCTGCACGGCAGGGCTGCGCTGCCATGCCTGCCGCAATGCTTCGGCCAGCGCGGGCGGTGCGTGATCGAGAACAGCGGCCGCCGGCAGCTCGGCGGCGGGTGCAACGAAGGAAGGTTCTGCCGCGAGCAATGCGGCGGGCGTGAGCCCGACGAAGGCAAGCGACCATAGAGCACGTCGTGCTCGGTCATTCGAAAACATGGAAAACTCCTGGGCCAAACCAGAGAGCGCGCCGCGAAGGCGCGCCGGTCGGTCGCTCATGCCGAGCGACGGGCTGGGGAGTCAGGCGATCGGAGGACGCAATGCGGGCTCGCGCCGCGCGAGGAGGGGAAACGCGGGTGCGCTGGCGAATTCGGCACCGGCGAGCGGGATCGCCGCGAAGCGGCCGCACGAGCCGGCCATCGGCGCTGCATGGGCGCAGGCGCAATGACAGCCGCCGGGGCCGTCATGCCAGCACGATTCGCCGCTGCCGGATTCGAGCGTCGCCGAGACGACGGCGTCGGTGTGCGCGGATATCTCGGAGGCCACCGGGAATGTCAGCGCGCCGGTATTCGCCGGCGCCGGGACGGGCATGCCGTCATCGAAGCACGCCGTCGCCAACGTCGCCTTCGCCATCACGAGCAGCGCGAACAGCCACGCCGTCGCGCCGAGGCGAGCGCGCAGACGCGAGAGCAGCGATGGCGGATATCCGTTCATTCGCCGCCGACTGTAGCGGCCGGCGGCGATGTTAGACAATTGCATTTGCCGCACGCCGCGGGTGCGAAACACGCCACGCCGCGCGTGCCTGCGGTCAAAGCGCCTCGAAGATTCCCGCCGCGCCCATGCCGGTGCCGATGCACATCGTCACCATGCCGTACTTCTGCTTGCGCCGGCGCAGCCCGTGGATCAGGGTCGCCGCACGGATCGCGCCGGTCGCCCCGAGCGGATGGCCGAGCGCGATCGCACCGCCGAGCGGATTGACCCTGGCCGGATCGAGGCCGATATCGCGGATCACCGCCAGCGACTGCGCCGCGAACGCTTCGTTCAATTCGATCCAGTCGAGCTGTTCCTTCTTCAGGCCCGCTTGTTCGAGCGCCTTCGGAATCGCCGCGATCGGGCCGATGCCCATGATTTCCGGCGGCACGCCGGCGACGGCGAAACCGACGAAGCGCGCGATCGGCGTCAGCCCATAGGCCTTGATCGCATGCTCGCTGGCGAGCAGCACGGCGCCGGCGCCGTCGGACATCTGCGAGGAATTTCCCGCCGTCACGCTGCCGCCCATGCGGAACACCGGCTTCAGCTTGGCCAGACCTTCGAGGCTGGTGTCCTTGCGCGGGCCTTCGTCGGTCGCGACGACGCGCGCATCGTCGCGGATCGCGCGCGCTGCGAGATCGGGATAATGATCGGCCAGCGTGTAGGGCGCGATCTCGTCGTTGAATT
>DASWPR010000110.1:0-1833 GCA_036398455.1 Dokdonella sp. | reverse complement strand
ATGACTATCTTGCACAGTCCACCGGCGGGCGCATGGAACTTCGCATCGCTTCCGACGATCTCAGGCAGCTGGAGCTGCGCGCACGACGCGGTCAGAAGGTCGCTGTCTTCCTGTCGCTCGGGGTCTCCCTTGCGGTTGCTTTCGCAATGCTCGCTTCGGCGCCGGCGGCGCACGCGGAGTTGGGCGGACTTTCGATCGCCGCCTGGGTGGCCGGGGTCGCGGCGGCCGTGTCCTTCGTGCTCGCGTGGCGCCGTTCCTGATCTCAGTCCTGGAGTATCCAACGTGAAGAAATTTGCCCTCGCCGCCATGGCCGGCACGCTCGTCCTCACCGCCTGTTCGCATCGCGAACCGAGCGATGTCCAGCTCGGTGCGTTGCTGCGGACCGATCGAGCCGAGCTTGCCGATCCCGCTCCGCCGTTCGATACGGCCCTGCTGACCTGCCTGCGGGCCTGGTCCGGCGATGTCGCGCTGCTCACGGGATTGCCGGTCGGCGTCGCCAGCGAAGAGGGCAAGAAGATGTGCCGCACGAAGGTCGATGCGCGCGTCGCGGATCCTTCGCACAATCCCGAGAAATTCACCTTCGACGAAATCAGCACGCCGAACGTCGTCAAGCGCGCAATGGCCCTGGCGGCGGCGCGCCGGATCGCTGCGGTGAACGCGGCCTCCACACGCCCACCGCCGGGCGCCTTCGGCAAGCCGCCGAAAACCCCGCTTCCGCCGCGGCCAGCCGAGCAGCCTCCGCTCGGGCCGCCGGTGGAGTTGGGAGCGGCAGGCGTGACCTTGAGCGAATCGGAACACATGTGCGAGCAGCTGCAGCAGAAGGCTGCGACGACCGACAACCTGGCCTTGAAGAACTACGGCGACTCCTGCGCGAGTTCGCTCAAGCGGACGCGCGATGCGATGGAAGCGGCGGCGGCGCGCGGCGATTCGGCCAAGATCGAGGGGTACGCGAAGACGCTGACGCGCTATGCCGCGGTGGCCCGCGGCATGCTCGACAAAGAAGAGAAGAAATAGACTCTCGCCATGCTCGACGTCGACGACAAGCTGCAGATTCCCGAGGACGAACTCGTCGAGCGGTTCGTGCGTGCGGCCGGCCCTGGCGGTCAGAACGTCAACAAGGTGTCGAGCGCGGTCGAGTTGCGATTCGATATCGCCGCGTCGCGCGCGCTGCCGGAAGCGGTACGCGCGCGCTTGCTCGCGCGCGCCGACCGCCGCGTGACCGATGCCGGCGTGCTGGTGATCCAGGCGAACCGGTTCCGCGATCAGGCGAAGAATCGCGAGGATGCGCGGGTGCGCCTGATCGAGATCGTGCGCGCCGCGCTGCATGTGCCGAAGCGGCGCATCGCGACGCGGCCGACGCGCGCATCGAAGGAACGCCGCATCGATGCAAAGAAGACGCGCTCGGCAATCAAGCGCAATCGCGGAGCGCCGCGGAGCGCTGAATGAGTGCGCAGTTCGGCGTGCAGCATTTGCCGCCGGAGATGCCGCAATTCGCACCAACGATCTGGCGCTCGCTGTGCGGCTGGGTGCTTCGACGCTGTGGCTGGCATCTGGCCGGCGAGTTGCCCGATCGCCGCCGGCTCGTTTTGATCGCCGCGCCGCACAGCTCGTGGTGGGACGGCGTCTGGGGACTGCTGCTGAAGACCGCGCTCGGCGCCGACATCTCCTTCATGGCCAAACGCGAGCTGTTCCGCGGTCCGCTCGGCTTCGTGCTGCGCCATCTGGGCGGCATTCCGATCGAGCGCAGTGCAACCCACGGCGTGGTCGAACAGATGGTCGAATGCCTGGGCCGTCAGCCGCGCCTGTGGCTCGGCATCGCACCGGAAGGCACGC
>DASWPR010000109.1:0-1602 GCA_036398455.1 Dokdonella sp. | reverse complement strand
AACGCGTCGAGCATACGCTGCTGCTCGGGCACGTCGAGTTCACCCTCGTTGCGCATCACGACCGCCAGCACGCCGCGCGTGCGCATCGGCGCCTTGAGCGGCAGGTACAGCGCGGCCGCGGCCGGCAGCGTGTCGGTGCCGTGGCCGGCCGGCTTCTGCTGATCGTAGACCCACTGGCCGACGTCGCTATCGAGCATCTCGCCTTCGAGCGTGACCGCCGCGTCGGGATCCTCGATCTTCTGCTTCACCTGATCGACGCTGTCCGGCAACAGAATCGCGACGCGCGCGCCGAACACCTCGCTCACATGACGGCTGCCAATGCCGACGATCTGCTCCGTGGTCAACGCCGCGGCCAGTTCGCGCGCCATCGCGTACATCGCGCCGGTGCGCTGCTCGCGGCGCCGCGCCACGCTCGCCTCGCGGCGCAGGCTCGACGTGAGATGGCTGATCACCAGCGAAGTCAGCAGCATGCCGAAGAAGGTCAGCAGGTACTGCGTATCGGAGACCGACAGCGACATGCGCGGCGGCACGAAAAAGAAATCGAACGCGGCCACGCTCATGAACGACAGCACCACACCCGGCCCGCGCCCGAGCTTCACCGCGGCGAAGATCACGCCGAGCAGATACAGCATGACGAGGTTGGTCAGATCGATATGGTCGCTCAGCTGGCTCGCGAGCAGCGTGATGGCCGCGCAGATCGCCAGCGCGAAAGCATAGGCGCGCGGCGGCGAGCGGCGTTCGCGCGCCGCGCTCAGCGCCTCGCGCCACGCATTCGCGGTGGTGTTCAGAAGATGCCGATGCTCGCCGCCGTCGCGCCCGGACGAGGCGCGAATCAGCGTGAGATCGAGATCGCCCGCCTTTTCGGCGATCCGTTCACTGAGCGGCCGGCGCAGCCAGCGCTCCGCACCCGTGCGCGCCGACGCGCCGGCCACCAGTTTCGATACGTTGCGCGCCTGCGCATAGCCGATCAACGCGGTGGCCGCGTCGGCGCCCGCCAGTGTCGCGGTTTCGGCGCCGAGTTCGGCGGCGAGTTTCAGCGCGTTCAGCGTGCGTTCGCGACGCGCATCCGGCAAGCGCTGCAACGCGGGCGTCTCGACATAAACCGCGATCCAGTCGGCCTTCAGGCTGGCGGCAAGGCGTGCCGCCGCGCGCACCAGCATCGGCGCTTCCGGACCGGGGCCGACACACACCAGCAAGCGCTCGCGCGCCTGCCAGATGCGCTGGATCGAGCGGTCGGCGCGATACTCGCGCATTTGCGCGTCGACACGGTCCGCGGTGCGGCGCAGCGCCAATTCGCGCAGCGCGATCAGATTGCCTTTGCGAAAAAAGTTGCGCACCGCGCGCTCGGCCTGCTGCGGCAAATACACCTTGCCGTCGCGCATGCGGTCGAGCAGTTCCTCGGCGGGCAGGTCGACCAGCGTGACTTCGTCGGCGCTATCGAATACGCGGTCCGGCACCGTCTCCCAGACGCGAATGCCGGTGATCTGGCCAACCACGTCGTTCAGGCTTTCGAGGTGCTGGACGTTGACCGTCGTATAGACGTCGATGCCCGCGTCGAGCAGTTCGTAGACGTCCTGCCAGCGCTTCAGATGGCGCGCGCCC
>DASWPR010000108.1:0-12122 GCA_036398455.1 Dokdonella sp. | reverse complement strand
CGGGTTTTGGTCGCAGCGACTCGCGACGCTCGAAGAATAGCGTCGGCGATCGCCTTCCGGCGCATCCCTCGGGCTTGTCCGCGACCTGTCCGGCACCCCATCCGGACACTGTCCGGGCGTGCAGCGCGTGACCGAAAACCCTTGTAGGACAGACGTTTGCCGGCTGGCACGGACGTTGCTGAAACAGCTCCGCCAACGCTTCATTACCGCCACGGGGACCTCCTATCCATGATTCGCGACACCTCGGCACAGGATCGCCAGATCGCTCCGCAACGCAGCCGCAAGAAGCTGTTCGTCTGGGGCGGCATCGCCGTCGCCGCCATCGCCGCCGGCGTGATCCTGCTGCCGGCCGCCGCGCGCCTGATGTCGGCCGACTCCTCGGCCAGCTCGGCGCGGCTGCGCATCGCCGAGGTCAAGCGTGGCACCCTGACGCGCGACGTCTCGGTACAGGGCAAGGTCGTCGCGGCGATCAGTCCCACGCTGTATGCGCGCAGCGCCGGTACCGTGACACTCGATATCCATGCCGGCGACAAGGTCAGGAAAGGCGATGTGCTGGCCGAGATCGATTCGCCCGAACTTAACAACAAGCTGAAGCAGGAGCAGGCGACGCAGGACAGCCTCGGCCTCGAGGTCGAGCGCGCGACGATCGCCAACCGCAAGCTCGAAGCGGCGACCGAGATGGCCTATCAGCAGGCCATCATCGACCGCCAGACCGCCGAACGCGAAGTCGAGCGCAACCAGAAGGCCTACACGCTCGGTGCGCAGCCGGAAATGACCGTGCTGCGCGCCAAGGACGCGCTGTCCAAGGCCAAGCTCAGCGAGGTCAACGCGCAGCACAACGTGCAGCTCGATCGCGACAGTCTCGCCTTCGAACTGAAGACCAAGCGTTTCGCACTGGACCGGCAGAAGCTGCTGGTCGAGGATCTGACGCGCCAGGTCGACGAATTGAAACTGCGCTCGCCGGTCGACGGCCAGGTCGGCCAGCTGCTCGTGCAGCAGCGCGCGAACGTGGCCGAGAACGCGGGCATCCTCAGCGTGATCGATCTGAGTGCGCTGGAGATCGAAGTGCAGGTGCCGGAAGTGTTCGCGCACGACCTCGGGCCGGGCATGGCCGCCGAGATCCAGGACGCCGGCGGCAAGTACACCGGCGAAGTCAGTGCGATCTCGCCCGAAGTGGTCGACGGCCAGGTGACCGGCCGCATCCGCTTCGGCGACAAGAAGCCCGAAGGGCTGCGCCAGAACCAGCGCCTGACCACGCGCATCCTGATGGACGAACACCCGAACGTGCTGATGGTCGAGCGCGGCGCGTTCGTCGACACCGGTGCCGGCCGCGTCGCCTACATCGTGCACGGCGATGTCGCCGAGCGCACCGCGATCCAGGTCGGCGCGACCAGCCTCAACGCCGTCGAGATCCTCAGCGGCGTGAAGGAAGGCGATCGCATCGTGATTTCCGGCACGGACCAGTTCAATGGCGCGCAGCGCGTGGCCCTGAATTGAACGCCCTGGATGCGGGCGCCACCCTCGTTTCTGCGTCATGCCCGCGAAGGCGGGAAATCAATGCGCATTCGTATCAAAGGCACGTTGGATTCCCGCTTTCGCGGGAATGACGAAGGTCCAGGCATTTCCCGATTCCCGATTCCCGACTTCCGTTTCCCGAGGAACAACCATGTTGAAAATGACCCACCTGCAGAAGGTCTACCGCACGCACCTGATCGAGACCTATGCACTGCGCGATTTTTCGATCCACGTCCGCGAAGGCGAATTCGTCGCGGTGACCGGACCTTCCGGTTCCGGCAAGACGACCTTCCTCAACATCTGCGGGCTGCTGGAGGAATTCACCGGCGGCGAATACTGGCTCGACGGCGTCGACGTGCGCGGCCTCAACGACGATGCGACGTCGCGCCTGCGCAACGAGAAGATCGGTTTCATCTTCCAGAGCTTCAACCTGATCCCCGATCTGAACCTGTTCGACAACGTGGACGTGCCGCTGCGCTATCGCGGCTTCGCGGCCGCCGAACGCAAGAAGCGCATCGAGGAGTCGCTCAGCCGCGTCGGTCTCGCCTCGCGCGTCAAGCACTATCCGTCGGAACTCTCCGGCGGCCAGCAGCAGCGTGTCGCGATCGCGCGCGCACTGGCCGGTTCGCCGCGCCTGCTGCTCGCCGACGAACCGACCGGCAATCTCGATTCGCTGATGGCGCGCGGCGTGATGGAGCTGCTGGAGGAGATCAATCGCCAGGGCACCACCATCGTGATGGTCACGCATGACCCGGAACTCGCCGCGCGCGCGCACCGCAACGTGCACGTGATCGACGGCCAGGTCACCGACTTCGACGACGAGCCGAGCCTGCGCAAGCCGTCGCGCGACGACCACCCGACCACCCCGGCGATCGCCTGACGCGGTTCCTTCTTCCTCGCGGAAGAAGGCAGAAAGGACGAAGAGGACCGACCATGTTCGCCTACTACCTGCAACTCGGCCTGCGCAGCCTGCGCCGCAATCCGATCCTGACCGCCCTGATGGTCGTCGGCATCGCGCTCGGCATCGCCGCGAGCATGACGACGTTGACCGTGATGCACCTGATGGGCAGCGACCCGATCCCGTGGAAAAGCAGCAAATTGCACTATGTGCAGATGGACAACTGGAGCGCGGACAATCCAGCCAACGACGACGGCCGGCCACCCGACCAGATCACCTATCGCGATGCGGTGGCGCTGATGGAGGCGGGCAAGGCCGACAAGCAGAGCGCGATGTTTAAGCTGGCGCTGCCGGTGCAGCCGGAGAATCCGGAGGTCAAGCCGTTCCAGTCGCTCGGCCGCGTCGCCTACTCGGACTTCTTCGCGATGTTCGAACCGCCGTTCGCCTACGGTGCAGCGTGGGACCGCCGCCAGGACAGCGAGCATGCGCGCGTCATCGTGCTGACGAAGGAGACCAACGAAAAACTCTTCGGCGGCCAGAACAGCGTCGGCAAGACCGTCCGCATGAACGGCGTCGACTACAGCGTCGTCGGCGTGCTCGGCGACTGGAAACTGCGCTCGAAATACTACGACCTGACCAACGGCGCGTTCAGCGATCCCGACGAGTTCTTCATGCCGTTCACCACGGCGATCGACCTGAAGCAGCGCGCCAGCGGCAACAACAGCTGCTGGAAGACGCCGGGCGACGGCTGGGACGCCTATCTGGATTCCGACTGCGTCTGGATCCAGATGTGGGTGCAGCTCGATTCGCCGACGCGGCTGGACGAGTACAAGTCGTTCCTCGACAGCTACGTCAACGAGCAGAAGAAGCTCGGCCGCTTCCCGCGCGCGCTGAACAACCGGCTGCTCGACGTCAATCAGTGGATGAGCGATCAGCGCGTCGTTTCGTCCGACGTGCAGGTGCAGACCGGCCTGGCGTTCGCGTTCCTTATCGTTTGCCTGGTCAACACGGTCGGCCTGCTGCTGGCGAAGTTCACGCGCAAGGCCGGCGAAGTCGGCCTGCGCCGCGCGCTCGGTGCAAGCCGTCGCGAAGTGTTCCGCCAGTTCCTGATCGAGTCCGGCGTGGTTGGACTCAGCGGCGGCCTGCTCGGCCTGCTGCTGACCGGTCTCGGCCTGCTCGCGGTGCGGGCGTTGTACGCGCAGTACCAGTCGGTCGCCCACCTGGACTGGCCGATGATCGCGGTGACCATCGCGCTGGCGATCGTTTCGGCGCTGCTGGCCGGCTTGTATCCGACCTGGCGCGCGTGCCGCGTGCAGCCGGCGGCGCAGTTGAAGGTGTGAAAGGCCGGAGGTCGGCAGTGGGGGATCGCGATTCGGAAGCGTTGTCTGCTCGCATTCGATCCCGTCCCGCTCTTTCGATTCCCGCTTCCCGAATTCTCATTCTCCATTTCCGGATCTAACCCATGGAAATCCGCCCGATCCTTTCCGCACTGATGCGCAGCAAGGTCTCGATGATCCTGATCGGACTGCAGGTCGCGTTGACGCTCGCGATCGTCTGCAATGCGCTGTTCATCATCGGTCAGCGCCTGGAGCGCATGAACCGCCCGAGCGGCATGAACGAGACCGATACCTTCTGGTTCGGCAGCGTCGGCTTCGGCCAGGGCTTCGATGCCAAGAGCGTGCTCAAGTCCGATCTCGCCCTGCTGCGGCAGATGCCCGGCGTCGCCGCCGCGACCACGACAAACTCCGTACCGATGAGCGACGGCGGCTGGAGCAGCGGCATCAGCCTGCAGCCGAAGCAGAAGACCTCGACCGCGAACTCGACCATGTACATCGTCGATTCGTATGCGCTCGACACCTACGGCGTCAAATTGATCGCCGGCCGCGACTTCAAGCCGGAAGAAATCGAAGACCATCCGTTCGGCGATCGCCTGCAGCCGAAAGTCGTCATCGTCACCAAGGCGCTGGCCGACAAGCTGTTTCCGGACGGCGATGCGCTCGGCAAGCCGATCTACCTGGACGAAGATCCGCCGACCAGCACCATCGTCGGCATCGTCGAGCGTACGCAGCAACCCTGGATCGAGAGTGAAACGATCGAGAACTCGACCTTCATTCCCGCGTTCATGCCCTACGGCAACAGGACGCGCTATCTGGTGCGTGCCGAACCCGGCCGCCGCGACGAGGTGATGAAAGCGGTCGAGCAGAAGATGTCGGAGATCAATTCGAGCCGCATCATCGGCAAGCTGCGCACGATCGAACAGGTGCGCCAGGAAGCCTACAGCGGCGACCGCGCGATGGCGATCATCCTTGCCGCGGTGATCATCGCGCTGCTGACCATCACCGCGCTCGGCATCGTCGGCATGGCGAGCTTCTGGGTCGCCCAGCGCACCAAGCAGATCGGCACCCGGCGTGCGCTCGGCGCGACCAAGTTCGACATCCTGCGCTATTTCCAGACCGAGAATTTCATCATCACCACGCTCGGCCTGCTCGTCGGCGGCGTGCTCGCCTATGCCTTGAGCTTGTGGCTGATGCATGCCTACCAGTCGCCGCGCCTGCCCTGGTACTACGTGCCGATCGGCTTCATCTGCCTGTGGCTGCTCGGCCAGATCGCCGTGCTCGGTCCTGCGCTGCGTGCCTCGCGCGTGCCGCCGGCGGTGGCGACGCGGTCGGTATGACCGCACGCGACCGTTGCATGGCGCCGCGCGCCTGCAACGGTTGCCGGCACGGCTTCGCCATTTCTCCCCGCCCGCGGCTAAACTCGCGGCAACCTTTTCGCCCGATGGCGCATCCAATTCCCGGATGCGCATCCACAAGTCCACAAATAAAGCCATGCGCACCGTTCTGGTGATCGACGACAATCCTGCGGTCGGTACCGCGCTCGACCTGCTGCTCGGTCTGCGCGAGATCCGCACGCTGATCGCGTATTCGCCGGACGAGGGCATTGCCGTGCTCGGGCGCGAAGACGTCGACCTGGTCATCCAGGACATGAATTTCAGCACCGACACGACCTCGGGCGAGGAGGGCGTCGCGCTGTTCCGCGCGATCCGCGAGCAGCATCCGGACCTGCCGATCGTGCTGCTGACGGCGTGGACGCGCCTGGAAACCGCGATCGAACTGGTCAAGGCCGGCGCCGCCGATTACCTGGCCAAGCCGTGGGACGATCACAAGCTGCAGGCGACCGTGGAAAACCTGCTGGAGCTGTCGGAAGCGACGCGCGAAGTCTCGCGCATGCGCGACGAGCGCCGGCGCCGGCGCAAGGCACTCGACGCGAAGTACGATCTGCGCGGCCTGGTGTTCGCCTCGCCGGCGACGCTGCGCGTGGTCGAGCTCGCCTGCCAGGTTGCACGCGCGGATATTCCGGTGCTGATCACCGGCCCGAACGGCGCCGGCAAGGAACGCATCGCCGAAATCATCCAGGCGAATTCTTCGGTCAAGGCCGGGCCCTTCGTCACCGTGAACTGCGGTGCGCTGCCGTCCGAGTTGATCGAGGCGGAGCTGTTCGGTGCCGAAGGCGGCGCCTACACCGGTGCCACCAGCAAGGCACGCGAAGGCCGCTTCGAGATTGCCGACGGCGGTACCCTGTTCCTCGACGAGATCGGCAACCTGCCGCTGGCCGGCCAGGCAAAACTGCTGCGCGTGCTCGAAAGCGGCCAGTTCGAGCGCCTCGGCTCCAGCCGCACGCGTCAAGTGAAGGTGCGCGTGATCAGCGCGACCAATGCGGATGTCGCGGCGATGATCCGCGAGGGCCGCTTCCGCGAAGACCTCTACTACCGCCTCAACGTGATCGAGCTGCGACTGCCGTCGCTGGCCGAGCGCAGCGAAGACATCGTGCCGCTGGCCGAACATTTCCTCGACGGCCAGGCTGTGCTCGACGACAGCGCGCGCTCGGCATTGGCGGCGCACGCCTGGCCCGGCAACGTGCGCGAACTGAAAAATGCCATCCAGCGCGCCGCCTTGCTGTGCCAGGACGGCGTGATCACCGCGCGCGACCTCGGCCTCGCCAGCGTGTGCGCCGGCAATGGACGCGTCGCGCCGGATGCCGAGCCCGATCGCGAGATGATCGAGACCGCGCTCAAGAATGCGCGCGGCGTGATCAGCCAGGCCGCCGCCGAACTCGGCCTGTCGCGCCAGGCCTTGTACCGGCGCATGGACAAGCTCGGCATCGTGCAGGCATGAGGCACCGGTCCTGAGCGACCTCGGGAAATCCCCGGGTGGTCAAACGCAGCCGTTCGCGGTAGTCAGGGATGCAAGCGAAGTTCCAGCGTGCGCGTCGCGCCGGGACCGCGTCGACCCTGACCCGAGAAGGAGGCCGCGATGCCTGTCCGAAGCCGTATTCCCATCCTCGCTGCGACGGCGCTGCTGGCCGTCTGCGCAGCCGACAGCCACGCGGCCGGCGCACTCGCCGTCGGCTCCTGCGGTGCCTACGGGTCCGCCTATGGCTACGACTACCTCGGCGAGGCGCGCCGTTCCGCATTGGCGCGCTGCGGCGATGCGAGCTGCCGCACCGCGGCGACGATCCGCAACCAGTGCGCGGCCTTCGCGGTCGAGCGCCACAACCTGTGCGGCGCGCGCGGCTGGGCCTACGCGGCGGACCGTGCGCAGGCCGAAGACCTCGCGATGCAGTATTGTCGCGAGCATGCCGTGCGTGGCTGTCGCGTGCGGGCCTGGGTCTGCGACGATAGAGGCTGATCCCGCGCGGCGCGCCCGGCCGACGTTGCACGCCGGCCTCGATGGCGTGTGGACCGGATTCAGACGGATGCGATGCGGCTGATCTCTCTCGAAGGCAAGCTTGCCGCGGCGCTCGCGGCAGCGGTGATCGCTGCCGCCATGCTGGCGTCGTTCGCCACGTTCTGGCTGCACTCGGCGTGGCTCGGCGCGGCGGCCGCGGTGCTCGGCCTGGCGCTGCCGGCGCTGCTGTTCGCGCACCTGCTCGCGCGGCCGGTCGCCGCGCTGATCCGCGCGCTGTCGGGCAGCGTCGTCGCATTCCGCGACGGCGACTTCAGTTTCTCGATCGGCGGCCAGCGCGGCGACGAAGTCGGCGAGCTGGTCACGGCACACAACGAACTCGGCCGCGTGCTGCGCGAAGAGCGCCAGCATCTGTTCCAGCGCGAACTGCTGCTCGACACCGTGGTGCAGAACACGCCGACCGCGCTGGTATTGGTCGAGCAGGGCGGTCACGTCGTCTACGCGAACCTGGCGGCGCGCCAGCTGCTCAACGGCGGCCGCACCTTGAATGGAGAACGCTTCGACGCGATCGTCGCCAGCGCACCGGCGCCGCTGGCGCGCGCGATCGCCAGCGGCGTCGACGGCTTGTTCGGGGTGCCGCTGGAGAACGAAGAGGAGACGTTCCATTTCTCGCAGCGCGCGTTCAAGCTGCAGGGCCGGCCGCACACGCTCTATCAGCTGAAGCGGCTGACGCGCGAACTGGCGCGCCAGGAAGTGGCTACCTGGAAGAAAGTCATCCGCGTGATCAGCCATGAGCTCAACAATTCGCTCGGGCCGATCCGTTCGCTGTCGCATTCCGGCCGCGAGTTCGCCCGCCTCGGCGACGCCAAGCGGCTCGCCACCGTGTTCGAGACGATCGAGGAGCGCACGCGCCATCTCGAAGGCTTCATCCAGGGCTACGCGCGCTTCGCCAAGCTGCCTTTGCCGCGGCCCGAAAGCGTCGAGTGGGCACCGTTCCTCGAGACGCTGTCACGCCACTACGCGTTTCGCCTCGGCGGCGCCGTGCCGGCGGCGACGGCCTGGTTCGACCGCACGCAAATCGAGCAAGTGCTGATCAACCTGCTGAAGAACGCGCACGAAGCCGGCGGCCCCGGCGACGCGGTCGAGATGCTGATCGTGCAGAACGCGCGCGAGGTGCGCATCGAGGTCGGCGATCGCGGCAGCGGCATGACCGAAACCGTGCTCGCCAATGCCTTGCTGCCGTTCTATTCGACCAAGCGCAGCGGCTCCGGCCTCGGTCTCGCGCTCGCGCGCGAAATCGCCGAGGCGCACAGCGGCCGCGTGCAGCTGGCGAACCGGCATGGCGGCGGTCTCGTCGTGACGCTGGTGCTGCCGCAGCCGCAACCGTAGCGGCGCGAGTCCGCGCGCGAGCGCGTTGCAGATCGATGTCGTCGTGTCAGCGCGCGGCGCCGTCGAGCAGTTCGATCCAATGCCGCACCGGCCGCGACGTGCCGGCGGCCAGATGCAGCTGGCAGCCGATGTTGGCGGTCGCGATCAATTCCGGTGCGCCCGCTTCGAGGTGAGCGAGCTTGCGTTCGCGCAGCTCGGCGGCCAATGTCGGCTGCAGGATCGAATAGCTGCCGGCCGATCCGCAGCACAGGTGCGCGTCCATGATCGGGGCGAGTTCGTAGCCGGCTTCGCGCAGCACGCGTTCGACCAGCGCCTCGCGCTTGAGCCCGTGCTGCAAGCTGCACGGTGCGTGAAACGCGATGGAACGGCCGGCGCCGAGGCCGGCCAGGCCGCTGCGATCTTCGCTGGCGAGAATCTCGACCGGATCGCGTGCCAGCGCGGCAATGCGTGCGGCCTTCTGCGCATACGCCGGATCGTGCCGCAGCAGGTGGCCGTATTCGTGCACCGTCACGCCGCAACCGCTGGCGGTGACGACGATTGCTTCGATTGCGTCGCGCTCGACCAGCGGCCACCAGGCGTCGATATTCCGACGCATCGCAGCGAGGCCTTCTTCGTGCCGGCCCATGTGATAGGCGAGCGCGCCGCAGCAGCCGGCCGCAGGTGCGGTTTCCAGCGCGATGCCGAAGCGCGCGAGCACACGTACGGTCGCGGCGCGCGTATTCGGCGTGGCCGCTTCGCCGCAGACATCGAGCAGCAGCATGCGCCGGGTCGCCGCCGCCGCGGCGAGGGGGAGGGCGTCGTGTCCGACTGTCTGCGCAGCCGGCGGAAGTTTCGCGCGCAGCCCTGCCGGCAGCGCGTTCTTGAACAAACGCCCGATGCGCAGCAGCGTGCCGAACAATGCGCGCGAGGGCACCAGCCGCAGCAGTGCCGCACGCAGCAGGCGTTCGCGCACGGGACGCGACAACTGCGCCTCGACCACGCCGCGACCGTAGTCGAGCAAGGCGCCGTAGCGCACGCCCGAGGGGCAGGTGGTTTCGCACGCGCGGCAGCCGAGGCAGCGGTCCAGATGCGTCTGCGTGGTCGCGTTCGCCGGCTCGCCTTCGAGCAGCTGCTGGATCAGGTAGATGCGTCCACGCGGACTGTCGCGCTCGTCGCCCAGCAACTGATACGTAGGGCAGGTCGCCAGACAGAAGCCGCAATGCACGCAGCGCCGCACGATCGCCTCGGCGTCGCGGGCGGCGGGTGAATCGCGCAGGGCTTCGGCGAGGTTCGTGTGCATGGGCTACAACTCGGGGTGCAGGCGGCCGCGATTGAACAGGCCGTGCGGATCGAACTCGGCCTTCAGGCGCCGATGCAGGGCCAGCATCGGCGCGGGCAGGGGATGGAATACGTTGTCGATCGCGGTCGCCGCGGCGCCGGCACGAAAACGCGTGGCGTGGCCGCCGCCTGCGCTCGCTGCGGCGCGGATGCGCGCAGGACTCGCGTCCGACTTCAGCCAGCGCTGCGCACCCTGCCATTCGATCAGCCAGGGTCCGTCGAGATCGTCGATCGCCGCGGCCGCAGCGACCGACAATCGCCACAGCGGGCGTGGATCGGCGAAGAACGCGTGCGTCTGCTCGCGCAGCGACAGCCAGAATCCTTCGTCGTCGATGCGCGCGCCGCCGAGCTCGCTGGCGGCCGCGTGCACAGCGGCGGACGCGCCCGCCAGGCGCACATGAAGAAAACCGTCGACGATGGCCGAGGCCGAGATCGGCAGCGGCCGCTGCGCCCAGCCGCGCAGGTGATCGAGAGCGCTGGCCGGATCGAGCTGCAGCTGCAGGCCGAGCTGCGCGCGCGGTCTCGGCACCAGCTTGAGGCTTGCCTCGAGGATCACGCCGAGCGTGCCGAAGGCGCCGATCATCAGGCGCGAAACGTCGTAGCCGGCCACGTTCTTCATGACCTTGCCGCCGAAGTGCAGCGACTCGCCGCGGCCGTCGAGGATGCGCGCGCCGAGTACGAAATCGCGCGCCGCGCCGGCGCTGGCACGGCGCGGGCCGGAAAGGCCGGCGGCCAGGGTGCCGCCGAGCGTCGCGCCGGCGCCGAAATGCGGCGGCTCGAAACCGAGCATCTGACCGTGTTCGGCCAGCGCCGCGTCGATCGTCGCCATGCGCGTGCCGGCGCGCGCGGTCAGCACCAGTTCGTCGGGCGCGTAGCGCACGATTCCGGCGTGCCGGGTCAGGTCGAGCAGATCTCCCGGCGACGGATTGCCGAGAAAATCCTTGCTGCCCGAACCGCGCAGGCGCAGCGGCGTGCGTGCGACGGCGGCCGCGCGCACGCGTTCGGCGAGGTCGGTGCTGCAGTCGGCAGCGGTCCACTCGGTGTCGATCGAATTCGCAGCCGTCATCAGAAGCGCTCGATCCCGGGGAACGGCATGGCGCCGCCGTGCACATGCATGCGGCCGAATTCGGCGCAGCGGCGCAGCGTCGGAATCGCCTTGCCGGGATTGAGCAGGCCGCGCGGATCGAACGCGTGCTTGATGCGATGGAAGCGCTCGATTTCCGCCGACGCGAACTGCGTGCACATCGCGTCGAGCTTCTCCACGCCGACGCCGTGTTCGCCGGTCACGCTGCCGCCGGCCTCGACGCACAGCGCGAGGATCGCGGTGCCGAAGCGCTCGGTGCGTTCGCGCTCGCCGGCGTTGGCGGCGTCGTAGAGGATGATCGGGTGCAGGTTGCCGTCGCCGGCGTGAAATACGTTCGCCACCGGCAGCGCGTACTCGCGCGACAGCTGCGCGATGCCGCGCAGCACCTCGGGCAGGCGCCCGCGCGGAATGCTGCCGTCGATGCAGTAGTAGTCCGGCGCCATGCGCCCGAGCGCCGGGAATGCGGCCTTGCGCCCGGCCCAGACGGCGGCGCGTTCGTGCGCTTCGATCGCGGTGCGGATGGAGGTGGCACCGGATTCGCGCAGGATCGCTTCGGCGTGCGCGCTTTCCTCGACGACCTCCGCCTCGATGCCGTCGAGCTCGCACAGCAGCACCGCTTCGGCATCGGTCGGATAACCGCAGGGCACGTAGGCCTCGACCGCATTGATGGCGGGTCGATCCATCATCTCCAGCCCGCCCGGCACGATACCGGCGCGGATCACGGCGCTGACCGCGCCTGCGGCGGCGTCGACCGTCGCAAAGGCCGCCAGCAGCAGGCGCGCGCTGTCCGGTTTCGGCAGCAGCTTGACGGTGACTTCGACGACGACGCCGAGCAGCCCTTCCGACCCGGTGAACAGCGCGAGCAGGTCGTAGCCCGGCGCATCCAGCGCGTCGGCACCGAACGTGAGGCGCTCGCCGTCGATCGTGACGACATCGAGCTTGAGCAGGTTGTGCGTGGTCAGGCCGTACTTGAGGCAATGCAGTCCGCCGGCATTCTCGGCCACGTTGCCGCCGATCGTGCAGGCGATCTGCGAGGACGGGTCGGGCGCATAGAACAGGCCGTACGGCGCGGCCGCTTTCGAGATCGCCAGATTGGTCACGCCCGGCTGCACGCGCGCGCAGCGGTTGCGCGGATCGATCTCGATGATCCTGTTGAGCCGCGCAAGGCCGAGCACGACGCCGTTCTCCAGCGGCAGCGCGCCGCCGGACAGCCCGGTGCCGGCGCCGCGCGCGA
>DASWPR010000107.1:0-12062 GCA_036398455.1 Dokdonella sp. | reverse complement strand
TACAACGCGGTGTCGTTCTTCCAGCCCGGTGCGCCGTTCGCCTTCGCCGATCATCCGGCCCTGCGCTTCTGGATACATGGAGGCGACACCGGCGGGCAGCAGCTGACGCTGTTCCTGCAGAACAGCGGCGCCGGCACCCTCGCCAGCGTGGCGCTCGACGGCTACATCGACGGCGGCGCGCCGATCGCCAACGCGTGGCGCGAAGTCGATGTTCCGCTGGCGACGATCGCCGCGTTCACTGCGCTCGGAAGCTACGACCGCATCGACATCCAGAGCGATGCCGGCGGCGTGCAGCCGACGCTCTACATCGATGACGTTTCGCTGCCCGCGTCGTCGCCCGACCCGATCTTCGCGAATGGTTTCGACGGCAGCGGCGGATCGCCGGTTTCGCTTCTCGTCATCGACCACGATATCCCGATCGATGGCCTTTCCGGCGACCGCTTCACCTGGCAGGACAGTGCCAATCAGCCGCGCGTCGCCGTGCTCGCGCACAACGACGGCGGCAGCGGCAACGGCGGCACGCGCGGCGGCGAACTGCGCGAGTTCCGCTACCAGGCCGGCGCCGCGACGCGCATCGTGCAGCCGACCGACGACGGCGTCGGGGGCTTTGGCTACGTGGTGTCGCATCCCAACGACGATGCCTCGCACTGCACCGGCGGCGGCGATTCGTCCAGCCTCGGCCACTTCACGCCGGGCCACTTCCAGCGCGTGTTCGAAGGACGTCACCACGCGATCTTCCGCTTCACGCAAAACTATCCGCGCTACTGCACGGCGAGCGCACCGGCGCAGGAATACGACCTGCCGGTGACGATCGACTGGGTCTTCTCGAGCGGCCGCGACAACCCGCTGTGGTCGATCACCTACGACGTATCTGCCGTGCCGGTGAACCGGCTCGAAGACGATTCGCGCGCGCCCTACGGCCAGATGCGCATCGACGGTGCCGGCAGCGACGGCGCGCGCGCGCCGATCGCGGGCGTTGCCTGGGGCGACTACTACGCCTTCACCAGCAGCACCGACCCGGTCACGTTCTCGAGTGCCTGGAGCTGGAACCAGCCCAATACGATTCCATTCGTGGCGCTGTGGACCAGCGCGGTGGACGCCACGATGGGCACGGTGCAGACGCAGACGATCGCGCAGCAGGATGCCGGCGGCTACTGGGGCCAGGACGCGTGGAGCCATACCAGCGCCGATGGCGACGGCTGCGCCGGCGAGTATCTGATGCCGTGCGACTACAACTGGCCGTACCAGTCGATCAACTACGAGATCGGCGTCGGCTCGGCGACGCAGAATGCGCGCCTTGCCTGGGGCACCAACTTCGGTTTCCTCGGCCAGCAGCAATATCGCATCCGCGGCAATGCCGAATATGGCGGCGGCGACGACGGCACCGCCTTGCCGGGTGATCCGATGGCGCCGGGCTGGCCGAAGAAGAGCTATTCGACGCATATCGTGCTCGGCACGCATTCGTCCGATCCGGTCGGTGCCGAGGTGGCCGAGGTCGAAACGATCCAGAGCCTGACGCTCAGCGCCAGCACGGGCGTGGTCGCCACCAGCGGCAGCGCGGGCATCGCCGACGCGACGCCGACGACGCTGCAGCCACCCGGCTACGACGCGATCTACGGCGCGCTGACGTTCGACGCCGCCGCCAGCCAGCTGGATGCGAACCTCGCGGTCGGCAGCGGCACGCTGCGCCATCCGCTGCTGATCGTGCGCGGCTACACCGCTGCGGCGCTGCCTTCTTCGGTGAGGTTGAACGGCACGGCGCTGGCGCAGGACGTGGACTACTTCCCCTCGCTGCGCAGCGATGCCGGCGAACTATGGCTGACCGTGAACCGCGACTTGGGCGGCACGACGAACCACATCGAAATCGCGCCTTAAGTTGGATGGTAATGCCCGCCGTGAGCAGAGCCGCCGTTCGCAACCGGCAAAGAGTGCCAACGCGCATCATCCGGGAACGAGTGACCGATGCACGAATCCGGCCCGACGCTCAGCACAAGCGGCGGGCCGGTCGTTCTATGCTAGAAGACCCATATGCACCGCGTGGTGCCATCGGGAATACGCGAACAACCTACTATCCAGCCTCCGTGTTGTCCCTGCACAGCCGGCACATTGAGAAGGTTGGTCACGTACCAGAAGAAGTTACTGGAGTCGTTAGGATACGTGCCGAAAGAGTAGGCGTTCACGCTGCCGTCACTGGGAATAAGCTGCGACTGGCTGAGCGGAACGTCGTTGTTGTTTCTGTCGCGCATACCGGCAAGGGTCCAACGCGGACCGTTGTCGCCACTGGCGAGCTTCAAGGTAATCCGACCGCCTCCCGGCACATTGATCGTGACGGTCATCTGCAAGGGGTTCTGCCCTTCCCATAGCAGAGTCGCAATACTGTTCAACGCGCCCCATAAAGCATCGAAGCTGTTGTTGGGATGCACGCCGACGTAGTGAGTCATCCATTGATCGGTGAAGTCATACAAAGTGTTCTGCAGAGACGAGTTCCGGCCAATGCCGTAGAAACCGCTCGGGTCGTTGACGATGAACTGCGAGACTTGGCTTGGAAACCCGGGATACCCCGATCCGGGCGGAGAGATCGGGTCGATGGTCATCGCACCCCTCATCGAATGCGCGGTGTCCACCCATACCTGCCGCGTCTGGCCGAAACTATTGGTTTCGGCGGCTGAAACGGCTACTCGATTCGCCCAATAGTCGTAGCCCGCGGATATCGGTTCGCGCCAGACCCGGTATTTGCGCAGATTGTTATTGGTAAAATCGTATACGTAGACCGGGGTCGGATTGGACGAGAGCGCATAGCTCTTCGCCTCGTTTTCGTACTGGACCTCGGTGCAGGCGTTGCATTGGTGTGCGGTCGGCACGGCGTGAGCGGTCGCAAACCCCCCGGCGGTCACGATGCTGAGCGCGGCTAAAAAATACTGCTTGATATTCATTGAGAGTCCTCGTCCGTTGATGGAATCTCACCCCGGAAACACAATACCCACCCCTCGCTGGATGGTCAATTCGACGCTGAAACGCGACGACGTTCGTCCGACTTTCGATCGTATGGCTCCCGGGCTCCCGTTAACCAGCATCGGGACCAGGACGATTGCCTGCAACCATTCCGGCATCCACAACGCCGAACGCGGGCAGCGTTGGAAGTCGGCACGGATCGCCCAAGCGGAAGAAATCGCCGGCGCAGACGATCTCGAAATCGCGCGAATTCGCAAATCGCCCCTTGGGGGCGAACGCACGCATCAATTCGCCAAGCGCGTTTCATTCCACGCCCGCCCGCCTGCCTGCCGGCGCATGTCGTTCTGGTGCGCATCGAAATAGTCGAGCAACGCCCGTCGCGACAGGCGCAGCGTAGCCACCGCAGCGAGATCGGTTTCGCCGGTCGTCTTGCGCAACCAGTCGCCAAGCGCCCGAAGCGCGGCATTCGCGGCGGTGAGTTCGGCGCGTTCGTGAGCACTGCGTTCGGCAGGATCGCCAGGATCGGTTTCGGCGTCGGTCTGAAATTCAGATCATGAGTAGTCGTCGCGATCGTCCGCGCCGACCGGCTCGCTGAATTGCGCGAGCGCGATGCGCGCGAGAAAGCCGGTCAGTGTATCGGCTGGCGCCCGACCGCCCTTCGGCGAGCGACAGCCCGACTGGCACGACAGTCTTCAGCCAATCCGCAAAACGGAGCAGAAGCTCTGGAGCGGCCGCTAGCGGCGTAACCGCGCGCTTCAGCCGGCGATATCGACGCTGTAGTCCGCGCTCGCAGCAGCCTGCGCCACGCCGCACGGCAGCGCGAACCGCGCCGCCAGCGCGGCGAGAAAACCAATCAACGCGGCCCATCTCCCTACCATCACGCTTTCGCGGTCGCCTGCTCGCGAATCTGCGCCTCGACACACGCCAGCGCGGTCATGTTGTAGACGCGCCGCACGGTCGCGGCCGGAGTCAGCACGTGCGCCGGCTTCGACAGGCCCATCAGGATCGGGCCGAGCACCACGCCGTCGGTCATCACGCGCGTGATGTTGAACGCGATGTTGGCCGAATCCATGTTCGGGCAGACGAACACGTTGGCCGAACCGGTCAAACGCGAATTCGGGAACAGCTGCGCGCGCACCTCGGGATTGAGCGCCGTGTCGGCGTGCATCTCGCCTTCGATCTCCACCTTCGGCAGGCGCTCGCGCAGCAGCTCGACGACGCGGCGCATCTTCTGCGCACTCGGATCGTCGTGGCTGCCGAAATTCGAATGCGACAGGATGGCGACCTTCGGCGTGATGCCGAACAGCTTCAGCCGCAGCGATGCCTGCGCCGCGGCGCCGGCGATGCGTTCGGCATCCGGATCGACCGCCACGTGCGTGTCGAGGAAGAAGAACACGCCGCGGTCATTGAACACCGCGCTCATCGCCGACAGCGCATCGACGCCCGGATCGAGCGGGATGATGCCGCGCAGATAGCCGAGCTTCTTGTGATAGCGCCCGACCATGCCGCAGATCAGCGCATCCGCTTCGCCGCGCAGCAGCATCAGCGCGGCAATCACGGTGGAGCGCGAGCGCACCAGCGCCTTCGCGCTGTCCGGCGTGACGCCGCGGCGCTGCATGATGTCGTGGTAGAGCGTCCAATAGTCCTTGAAGCGCGGGTCGCTCTCGATGTTGCACAACTCGAAATCGATGCCGGGCCGCAGGCGCAGGCAGAGGCGTTCGATGCGCGAATCGATGACGGACGGGCGCCCGATCAGGATCGGCTTGGCGATGCCCTCGTCGACGACCGCCTGCACTGCGCGCAGCACTGTCTCTTCTTCGCCTTCGGCGTAGACGACGCGCTTCGGATCCGCCTTCGCGCGCGCGAACACCGGCTTCATCAGCAAGGTCGTGCGGAACACGAAGGCGTTGAGTTTTTCCCAGTACGCACGCAGGTCCGTGATCGGTCGCGTGGCGACGCCCGAATCCATCGCCGCCTTGGCGACCGCCGGGGCGAGCTGCACGATCAGGCGCGGATCGAACGGCTGCGGAATGATGTAGTCCGGGCCGAACGACAGGGTCTGCCCGCCGTACGCACGCGCGGCGACATCGCTCGTCTCGCGCCGCGCAAGTTCGGCGATCGCGTGCACGCAGGCGACCTTCATCGCCTCGTTGATCGTGGTCGCACCGACATCGAGCGCGCCGCGGAAGATGTAGGGGAAGCACAGCGCGTTGTTGACCTGGTTCGGATAGTCCGAACGGCCGGTCGCGATGATCGCGTCCGGGCGCACCGCCTTGGCTTCCTCGGGCAGGATCTCCGGCGTCGGGTTGGCCAGCGCCAGGATCACCGGCCGCTCGGCCATGCGCGCGACCATCGAAGGCTTCAGCACGCCGGGCGCGGACAGGCCGAGGAAGATATCGGCGCCGTCGATGATCTCGTCGAGCGTGCGCGCGCTGGTCTCGCGCGCATAGCGACACTTGTTCGGGTCCATTTCCTCGACGCGGCCCTTCCAGACGACGCCGAGGCGATCGGCCACCCAGATGTTCTCCGGCTTCGCACCGAGGCTGACCAGCATGTCGAGGCAGGCGATGCCGGCCGCACCGGCACCGGTCGACACTAGCTTGATCGTCGCGATGTCTTTCTTGGCGACGTGCAGCGCATTGATGACCGCCGCGCCGACGATGATCGCGGTGCCGTGCTGGTCGTCGTGGAAGACCGGAATCTTCATTCGCTGGCGCAGCTTCTTCTCGACCTCGAAGCACTCCGGCGCCTTGATGTCTTCGGGATTGATGCCGCCGAAACTCGGCTCCAGGCTGGCGATGATGTCGACCAGCTTGTCCGGATCGTTCTCCGCGATCTCGATGTCGAACACATCGATGCCGGCGAACTTCTGGAACAGCACGCCCTTGCCTTCCATCACCGGCTTGGCCGCCAGCGGGCCGATGTTGCCAAGCCCGAGCACGGCGGTGCCGTTGGTGATCACCGCGACGAGGTTGCCGCGTGCGGTGAGGTTGGCGACCTCGCGCGGGTCGCGCACGATCTCCTCGCAGGCCGCGGCGACGCCAGGCGAATAGGCGAGCGAGAGTTCGCGCTGGGTGACGATGGACTTGGTCGGCGTGACCTTGATCTTGCCGGCCGGCGCCTTGCGGTGATATTCGAGCGCGGCTTGCTTGAGTTCTTCGATGGTCGACATGGAGTGGCTTGCAATGGCGCCGAACGGGTGCCCGGCGCGATGGATTTCGATGCCCGTGACTATAGCATCGCCGCCGCGACGACCCGTTCGCGACCGAATGCCGCCGTCACGGCGCGGCGTAGCCGAGGAAATCCAGGCTCGCCTGCAGCATCGCTTCGCTGCCGACGGCGAGCGCGCCCTCATCGAGGAAGAACTTCGGCGAGTGGTTCGTCGGCGCACTCGTCGTGTCCTGGCCGGCCGGCGTCGCGCCGACGAAGAAGTACACGCTGGGCGCGGGCGCACCGAGCGCGAAATAGGGGAAATCCTCCGAAGCGGTCCAGCGATCGGGCTCGACCACCGAGTTTTTGCCGAGCGCCTTCTCGAGACTCGCGCGCACGCGCGCGGTGAGCGCCGGATCGTTGGTGTTGACCGGATTGGTGCTGTCCGACGAGGGAATCTGCGCGGTCACGCTGGCGCCGTTGGCCGCGGCAACGTGCTCGGCCATCGTGCGCAGGCTTTCCATCATCTGCTTGCGCATGCCTTCGTCGAAGGTGCGGATCGTGCCGGACAATTCCACGCTGTCCGGCACGATGTTGAAGCGCTGGCCGCCGTTGAAGGTGCCGAACGTGAGCACGGCGGGCTGCTTGTTGATGTCGAGCTGGCGGCTCACGATCACTTGCGCATCCGTCACGATCTGCGCCGCGGTGACGATCGGATCGATGCCTTTCCACGGCGTCGCGCCATGGCTCTGGCGGCCGTGCACGGTCATGCGGAACGCATCGGAACTGGCCATGATGCCGCCGGCGCGCACGCCGACCGTGCCGACGTTGAGCGTGCTGACGACATGCATGCCGAAGATCGCGTCCGGCTTGAAATCCTTGAACACGCCTTCCTTCACCATCAGCGACGCGCCGCCTTCCTCGCCCGGCGGCGCGCCTTCCTCGGCCGGCTGGAAGATCAGCATGACCTCGCCCGAAAGATCCTTGCGCCGCTTCGCCAGCGCCTCGGCGACACCGAGCGTCATCGCCATGTGTGCGTCGTGGCCGCAGGCATGCATCACGCCGACCGACTTGCCGAGGTATTCGCCTTTCGCCTTCGACGCGAACGGCAGGTCGACTTCCTCGGCCACCGGCAGCGCGTCCATGTCGGTGCGGATCGCCAGCTTCGGTCCCGGCTTGCCGCCGCGAAGAACACCGACCACGCCGGTATGCGCAATACCGGTATGCACCTCGTAGCCGAGCTTCTTCAGCGTCTGCGCGACGAACGCCGACGTGCGCACTTCGCGATTGCCGAGCTCGGGGTGTTCGTGCAGGTCGCGCCGCCAGGCGGTGATCTCGGACAGCGAAGGCTGCAGCATCTGCTGCACGGTCTGTGCCGCGCCAGCGCTGCGCGAAAACGCAAGCAGCGAAGCGGCGGCGAGCAAGGCATGGCGCATGAACCATCTCCGATGAAAAGGGGAAACGCGGACGAACGCAGGGCGCATGCCGAAGCGGGCAACGCGGCAGGGCGATCGCAAACCCGACGCAGGCGCAGATCTCACAGCCCCAGCACCAGGTCCTCCGCCTCGACGCGGTCGAGGCGGATCTGATTGGCAAACAGCGAGAACGCCAGGATGCCGGCGAGGCCGTGCGCGTGCTGCACCCACGGCGGCAGATAGCGCGGCGGTGCGATATAGCCGTTGTCGAAGTACGGCTCCAGCGTGAGCACGTCGTGCAGCGCGAGCTTGCCGGCGAACAGGTTGCGGCACAATGTCATGCGCTGGTTCTTGAGCGCCCAGCGGAAAAATGTATGGACGGAAAGAAGGCCATGCAGGTAGACCGCATCCTTGGTGAACGCAGCGCCTCCGCCGGTCGGCGCACCGCGGAATACGCGCTGCGCCGAGGCGAAGCTGTCTGCCTCGGTCTGGCCCGCATCGAGGAAGAAGCGGAACACTTCGATGAAGTCGGCGCCGTTCAGCGCCATGTCGATGGCGAGGATGCGCAGGGAAATGCGCTTCATGCGCGCGATGTCGATCGAGCCGGACATCAGCTCGGCGAACACGGCGAGGCCTTCCTGGGTCGCGGTGATGCGCGGCGACGAGCGCGCCAGCGATTTCAGATGCGGCTGCGCGCGGCCGTTCAAGGCGGTCAACGAATGTACGAAGGCTTCGTGCGCGAGCAGCTGATCGCGGTCGTAGTCGGAGAAACTCGTCGCCGAACGCAGGCGGATGCGCGTTGCGCCGGCGGCGGCCTTGGCGATCAGGTCAGGATCGGTCTCGACGCGCACGACCTCGGCGCCGAAGAACGCATCCAGGCGCTGCTGCAGCTCGCACTGCAGCGTCTCCGCGGCGATCGGTACTTCGATCTCGTCGAGTCCGGCCTCGCTGTGATACTCGTCGGCGATCGCGATGAAGTGCCGCGCCGCATCGAGATTGGTCAGCTTCGCGCCCGGCACGCGGTCGTCCGGGCGACCGTACAGCGTCGCCGACGGCGCGGTGATCCCCGGCGTGCCCATCGCATCGAGCAGCTCGGTCGCCACACGCCACGATTCGGCCGTGCGGCGGATGTAGTCACCCAGGGGATGCGCCGGATCCGCCAGGCGCACGATATCCGCCAGCGCCTCGCGCGTCGCGCAGAAATCCACGTGCGGATAGCTGATCTCGGGCAGCGTCGCGGCGCCTCGCTTCCACGCGGCGATGAATTCCAGCTCGACCGAAGCCGGCCAGCTCACCGTGGCGAGCAGGCGTATCCCGCGCGTCGCCGCGACCAGGCGCTGGTCGAGTTCCGCATAGAAGTCCGGCTGTTCGCTTGAAGTCATGCCCACCCGCGCTGACGCAAGTGGCAGCGAAGATAGCAGACTACTTTGCTAGGATGCTGCAGGGATTTGTCGGGGGAGGCGCGGTTCCATTCGACTGAGGAGATGGCCGATGCTTCATGCAAGTCGCTTCAACTTCCGCCTGCGGGCGACACCGTTGGCCGCCGCGCTGGCGTGCGCCCTTCTTGCCACCGGCACGGGCGACGCGATGGCCGCGGCCGCTTCATCGGCTGCGGCCGCAGCGCCGTCGCCGCGTTACGCGCTGCGCCTGGCGTCGCATAGACTTCGCGCCAGCGGGCTCATCGCGCACACGGCTCCGCCAGCGCCGAGCGGCGGCACGACGCTGCCGGTCACCAGTTGTCTCGACGATGCCGATCCAGGCACGTTGCGCAACGTACTCGCCGGCGCCGCCGAAGGCGACACGGTTGATCTCGGCGCCCTGACCTGCAGCACGATCACGCTGACGCAGGGACCACTTGACAGCAGTGCACTCGGCGAACATCAGCTCTACGACGTCACCTTGCAGGGTCCGGGCCGGGACGCGTTGACCATCGACGGCGGCGGCCAGTCGCAAGTGCTCGTCGTCGGCGGATTCTCCAGCGACAAGGGCATCTTCACCGCGAACGATCTGACGATCGCCAACGGCAGCTACGACGGCAGCCTCGCGGCGTGCGTCGAAGGCTTCGGCGGCGCCGTCGTGCTGAACCGGGTCGCGGTGACGAATTGCCAGGCGAGCGGCACCTATCGATTGCTGTTCGGCGGCGCAGTCGATGTGACGACCTTGCGCATGACCGACAGCACGATCAGCAACTCCAGCGTCACCGGCAATGGCGTGCACAGCAGCGCGGCCGGCGGCGGTGCCTACGTGTCCGATGAAGCGACCCTGGTGCGCAGCACGATCAGCGGCAACAGCGTCAGTGCGCCCTACGCGAACTACAGCGGCTATGCGAGCGTCGGCGGCGGACTCTATTCGCGCGGCAACCTCACCCTGATCGACAGCACGATTTCCGGCAACTCGATCGAAGCGACCAACGCTGGTGAAGACGCACCCGGAGGCGGCATCTACGTGCGCGGAGTCGCCACGATTGCCGGCTCGACGATCGACGACAATCGCGCCGATGGCGACGGCGGCGGCCTCTTCAAGGCGATCTTCAGCGTCTATGGCGATCCGCCGCCACCGCAGGACACCCAGCTGCTGGTTACCAACAGCACGATTTCTGGCAATACCGCGGCGCACGGCGCCGGCATCGCCACCTCACGCCCGCTCTACCTCGCCAACAGCACCATCGCGCTGAATTCATCGACCTATGGCGCAGGCGGCGTCATGTTCCTGCTCGCAGGTGTGCTCGACTCCAGCGCGATACTCGACCTCGAAAGCTCCATCGTCGCCACGAACGTTTCCGGCGGCAGCGACGGCGCGGCCTTCGCGCCTGATATCGATGCCGACGATGTATTGGCCGTCAGCGGCGCGAACAACCTCGTACAGGCCGTCGGCGGCTCGATTGCACTGCCAGCCGACACGCTCTCGGGAGATCCACTGCTGCTGCCTCTGGCGCTCAACGGTGGCGCCACGCGAACGCATGCGCTCGGCACGGGCAGCGTTGCGATCGACACCGGCAACAACGCCGCCGCACTCGACTTCGACCAGCGTGGCGCCGGCTTCGCGCGCGTCTCCGGCGCGGCCGCCGATATCGGCGCCTTCGAGATCCAGCAGCCGCCGGACGATGTGATCTTCAAGGATGGATTCGACGGCGCGGCGCCGGGAACGTTCGAATACGCGTACGACGACGGCGACGGCGACACGAACCAGGGACCGCCGTCGACCTTCGACCCCGACATGCTGTGGGGCAACTATTACCTCGCACAGCCTGGCGGTGAAATCATCACGAGCATTGCAGCGGCGTTCGGCCCGACCTTTCCGTCGCTGGCGAATGGCCCGGTCACCTTCTGGCTGCTCGAAGACGACGATGGCGATTTCGATCCGCGCAACGCGCACGTGATCGCCAGCGTGCCGGCAACGCCGGATGTATTCAACGACATCTTCTTCAGCGTCGACCTGTCGCCGACCTGGGTGCACGGCGGATTCTTCGTCGGCGTCAGCGCCAAGCTGCAAGGCGGCGAAGACCGGCCTGCGCGCGTCGACACGAATGCAGCGGGCGACAAGTCCTGGTTCTTCTATGCGCCCGACATCGCCGCGACGATCGACGATCTCGCCGCCGCGCCCTTCGGCGCGCGCATGGACGACACCACGGTCGTCGTGCTGCCGGGCGCGTTCATGGTCCGTGCGAGCGGCGAGGCAGTGCCTTGAGGCGCCGCGCCGCAATCACCGTCCGGACTTCTCGCCCAGCCGCTTGTTGAGCGCCTTGGTCAGCACGCGCGTCTCGCTCTTGCGGCGCATCTGCGCCTCGAGCGAGTCGGCGGCGGCAGCGAGTTCGTCGCGCAGTTTCAGGTAGTTGTGCCAGCGCGCGGGATCGAGGCGGCCGTCGGCGAGCGCGGCCTGCACCGCGCAGCCCGGTTCGCTCTGGTGGCTGCAGTCGCCGAAGCGGCAGGACTGCGCGAGTTCGTCGATGTCGGCGAACTGGCCTTCGTCGATCGCCTCGTCGCCGGTCAGCTTCAGCTCGCGCATGCCCGGCGTATCGATCAGGCAGGCGCCGCTCGGCAGCTGGATCAGGGCGCGATGCGTGGTCGTGTGGCGGCCGCGGCTGTCGTGTTCGCGCACCGCGCTGGTGGCCTGGCGCGCTTCGCCGAGCAAGGTATTGGTCAGCGTCGACTTGCCGGCGCCGGACGAGCCGACCAGCACCGCCGTGCTGCCGGGCCCGAGGTAGGCGAGCAGCGGCGCGACGCTGTCGGATGATTTCGCGTTGATCGCGAAAATCTCGATCGCCGCCGGTACGCGCCGGCGCAGTTCCTCGTGCGCCGCTTCATTCGCCGTCGCGGTGTCAGCCTTGGTCAGCACGATCACCGGCGTGGCACCGCTGCCCTGGATCAGCAGCAGATAGCGCTCGATGCGCGCCGGATTGAAGTCGCCGTCGAGCCCGCTGAGAACGAAGACCGCGTCGATGTTCGTCGCGATGACCTGGCGCTTGTGGCTTTCGCCGGCCGCGCCGCGCTGCAGTTCGGTGCGGCGCGGCAGGATGCGTTCGATCGTCGGCGGCGCACCCGGCGC
>DASWPR010000106.1:0-2492 GCA_036398455.1 Dokdonella sp. | reverse complement strand
CACCTCCTCGACCCCGGTTTCGATCTCACCCTGCGGCCGATGCGCTATCCGCAGTTCTACGAGATGTATCGCGGCGCGATCAAGAACACCTGGAGCGTCGAGGAGATCGATTTCCAGATCGATCTCGGCCAGCTCACGCAGCGCATGACGCCTGCGGATCGCCATCTGATCGAACGTCTCGTCGCATTCTTCGCGACCGGCGATTCGATCGTCGCGAACAATCTCGTGCTGAACCTGTACAAGCACATCAATGCGCCGGAAGCGCGCATGTACCTGTCGCGCCAGCTGTACGAGGAAGCACTGCATGTGCAGTTCTACCTGACCCTGCTCGACAACTACATTCCGCAGCCGGAGCGGCGCGCGCAGGCGTTCGCGGCGGTCGAGAACATCCCGTCGATCCGCGCGAAGGCCGAGTTCTGCCAACGCTGGATCGATTCGATCCAGCATCTGCAGCGCATCGAGAGCGACGCCGACAAGCGCCAGTTCCTGCTCAATCTCACCTGCTTCGCCACCTGCATCGAAGGGCTGTTTTTCTTCGCTGCCTTCGCCTACGTGTATTTCCTGCGCTCGCGCGGCCTGCTGCCGGGTCTTGCGGCGGGCACCGCGTGGGTGTTCCGCGATGAATCCGCACACATGGGCTTCGCGTTCGAGGTACTGCGCACGGTGCAGAGCGAGCAGCCTGAACTGTTCGACGCCGAATGGGCCGAGCAGGTCGGCACGATGATCGCCGAAGCGGTCGACTGCGAGACGCTGTTCGCCGAAGACGTGCTGGCCGGCGGCGTCGTCGGCATGACCAAGAATGAAATGCGCCAGTATCTCGAATATATCGCCGACCAGCGCCTGAAGATGCTCGGTTTGCCGCAGCGTTACGGCGCGCGCAATCCGTTCCCGTTCATGGAACTGCAGGACGTGCAGGAGCTCACCAACTTCTTCGAACGCCGCGTATCCGCGTATCAGGTCGCGGTCGAGGGCGAGGTGAGTTTTGACCACGCGTTCTGAGCTGGCCCGCAGCAACGAAGTCCGCTGCATCGAGATCGTTTTTCCGGACCATTGCAATCACCTGGGCGGCCTGTTCGGCGGCCAGGCGCTGGCCTGGATGGACAAGGCCGCGTTCCTCGCGGCCACCCGCTTCGCCGGCCGCACCGTCGTCACCGCGCGCTCCGATCGCATCGACTTCCGCGCCGCGGTCAAGCTCGGCGACATCGTCGAACTGGTTGCGACGGTGGTTGGCGTCGGTCGCAATTCGATGACCGTACGCGTTTCGCTGTCGCTCGAAGCGACACCGGGTGCGCAGCAGCAGCTCGCCACCTCGGGCGAATTCGTCATGGTCGCCGTGGACGCGACAGGAAACGCGGTGCCGGTCGGGCGAGCGCTCGATTCGCACTGAGAGGAATGCGGGACAGGCACATCGCGTGCGCCGGCGCTATGCTTCGTCGCTGACGGTTTCGCGGCGTTCGTCCGCGACGTTGCTCGATCGGAATCGGCCATGACGACCTTCGCACAAACCACCGATGCCGCGCTGTACACGCTCTCTGCAGGCGTCGGTGAATTGCTGCTCACGCGGGGTTTCAGTCTGGTGGCAGCGGAATCGTGTACCGGTGGCTGGATCGCCAAGGCGTTGACCGACATTCCGGGCAGCTCCGGCTGGTTCGAATGCGGCGTGGTCGCCTACAGCTACGAGGCGAAGGAAGCGCTGCTCGGCGTGCGCCAGCAGACGCTCGAGCGCACCGGCGCGGTCAGCCAGGAGACGGTCGTCGAGATGGTCTCGGGCGCGCTCGCCCGCTACGGCGCCAGCGTCGCGGTGGCGGTGACCGGCGTGGCCGGGCCCGGCGGCGGCACGCCGGACAAGCCGGTCGGCACGGTCTGGATCGGCTGGAAGCGGCGCGGCGGCTACGCGCGTTCGGAACTTTTCCACTTCGACGGCGACCGCGAGGCGGTGCGGCGGCAGACCGTCTCTGCGGCGCTCGAGGGCGTGCGGCGCATTCTTACGAGTTGAGCCGGCCGGCGCCGATCGTGCCGCGCGGGGGCTGTGGGATAATCGTCCCCAGCCGTCCGCTGCGGCCGCCGCGGCCAGGACGAAATCCTTCCGTCTCTACCCGTGAGACGCCGTCGCGGCACACTTGCCGCATGAACCGCATCGAAGAGGTACGCACAGTGGACGACAACAAGCGCAAGGCGCTCGCATCGGCGCTCAGCCAGATCGAGAAGCAGTTCGGCAAGGGCGCCGTCATGCGCATGGGCGACAAGACCGACGAGGCGATCGACGTCGTCTCGACCGGCTCGCTCGGACTCGACATCGCGCTCGGCGTCGGCGGCCTGCCGCGCGGCCGCGTCGTCGAGATCTACGGACCGGAGTCGTCCGGCAAGACGACACTGACGCTGCAGGTCATCGCGAACTGCCAGCGCAACGGCGGCACGGCCGCGTTCGTCGACGCCGAGCACGCGCTCGATCCGAGCTACGCCGAGAAGCTCGGCGTCAACGTCGACGATCT
>DASWPR010000105.1:0-5441 GCA_036398455.1 Dokdonella sp. | reverse complement strand
ATCTGCGAAGGACGCTACCCGGGCGAAGCCGCGCCGGACCTGATCGTGTGCGTCGCCGACGCAACCAATCTGCGTCTGCATCTGCGCTTCGTGCTCGAAGTGAAGCGGCTCGGTCGGCCGATGGTGCTGGCGCTCAACATGATGGACGCGGCGCGCAAGCGCGGCATCCGCATCGATGTCGGCGCGCTCGAGAAGGCGCTCGGTATCGCGGTCGTCGAAACCGTCGCGGTGCAGCGCGGCGGCGCCGCTGCGCTGATCGAACGCCTCGATGCGAGCATCGCGCTCGACTCCACGAATCCGGCGCTGCCGGTCGACAGCGGCGAAGCGGCGACCGAGACGAACCTGCACGCGCAGGTGCGCAGCATGCTGGCGGCGGCGGTGACGATGCCGCGCGCGACATCGGCGATCGACGACGCGGTCGATCGCGTGGTGCTGCATCCGGTCGGCGGCCTGGCGATCCTCGCGGTCGTGATGTTCCTGATCTTCCAGGCCGTATTCACCTGGGCCGCGCCGGTGCAGGATGCGGTCACCAACGGCATCGGCGAACTCGGTGCCTACGTCGGCACTCTGCTGCAGCCGATGCCCTTGCTGCACAGCCTCGTCACCGACGGCCTGTTCGCCGGCCTCGGCACCGTGCTGGCGTTCCTGCCGCAGATCCTGATCCTGTTCCTGTTCATCCTGATGCTGGAGGAGTCGGGCTACCTGCCGCGCGCGGCCTTCCTGCTCGACCGCATGATGTTCGCCGCCGGCCTGACCGGGCGCTCGTTCATTCCGCTGCTGTCGAGTTTCGCCTGCGCCATTCCCGGCATCATGGCGACGCGCAGCATCCAGGATCCGCGCGACCGCCTGACCACCATCATGGTCGCGCCGCTGATGACCTGCTCGGCGCGCCTGCCGGTCTATACCCTGCTGATCGCCGCGTTCATTCCGCGCCGGAGCGTGCTCGGCCTGTTCAGCCTGCAGGGGGTGGTCCTGTTCGTGCTGTATTTCGCCGGCGTCGTCAGTGCGCTGGCGGTTTCCTGGGTGATCAAGCGCATGCGCCGCGACAAGAGCGAGCACGCCTTGATGATGGAGCTGCCCTCGTACCGTCTGCCGAATCCGCGCGACGTCGCGATCGGCCTGTGGGAGCGCGCGAAGATCTTCCTGCGCCGCGTCACCGGCATCATCCTTTCGCTGACCGTGCTGCTCTGGTTCCTGTCGAGCTTTCCGGCGCCACCCGAGGGCGCCACGCAGCCGGCGATCGACTACAGCTTCGCCGGCGTGATCGGCCATTGGATGACCCACGTGTTCGCGCCGATCGGTTTCAACTGGCAGATCTGCGTCGCGCTGATCCCGGGCCTGGCCGCGCGCGAAGTCGCGGTGGCGTCGCTGGCGACGGTCTATGCGATGTCCGCGGCCGACGACGCGGCGACGGCGCAGCTCGGTGCGACGATTGCATCGCAGTGGTCGCTGGCGACGGCCCTGTCGCTGCTGGCGTGGTACGTGTTCGCGCCGCAGTGCATGTCGACCCTGGCGGTGATCCGGCGCGAGACCAATTCCTGGCGCAACGTGTGGATCAGCGCCGGCTACCTGTTCGGACTCGCCTACCTGGCATCGCTGCTGACCTACCAGATCGCGAAGGCGCTGACATGAGCACGCCGATGCTGGTGCAGACCCTGGTGATCGCCGGCGCGGTGGTCTGGTCCGTGCTGTTCGCGGCGAAGCGATTCCTGCCCGTCACGACGCGACGCGTGCATGAGCGTGCGCTGGAAATCCTCGATCGCCCGTCGTCGCCGGATTGGCTGCGCGGCTTCGCGCGCCGCACGCAGCCGCAGAGCACCAGCGGCGGCAGCTGCGGCGATGGCTGCTCGGCCTGCGGCGGCTGCGCAGCGGCTGCAGCCAAGCCCGTGGCCGACGCGCAGCCGCTGGTGTTTCGTCCGCGTTCGAAAACCTGAGACGCTTTTTTCCGCCAATCGCGCGTGGGCAGGAATCCGGCTGGCGTGCGCACGCCTTACACTGGTGCGATGGACACCTATACCTTGCATCGCGGCAGCGCGCCGCTGCTGATCAGCCTGCCGCACGACGGCACGACGCTGCCCGACGAACTCGCCGCGCGCATGACGCCGTCGGCACGCCAGGTGCCCGACACCGATTGGCATGTGTCGCGCCTGTACGCGTTCGCGCGCGAACTCGGTGCGTCGATGATCGTGCCGGCGTATTCGCGCTACGTCGTCGATCTCAACCGGCCGACCGACAACGCCTCGCTGTATCCGGGCCAGAACACCACCGGTCTTTGCCCGATCGTGCAGTTCAGCGGCGAGCCGGTCTA
Source organism: Dokdonella sp. (assembly GCA_036398455.1). Classification (GTDB taxonomy): domain Bacteria; phylum Pseudomonadota; class Gammaproteobacteria; order Xanthomonadales; family Rhodanobacteraceae; genus Dokdonella_A. The sequence continues at coordinate 3,133 of DASWPR010000105.1, read as the reverse complement.
CCAGGCCGGCGAGGAACCGCAGGCCGACGAAATCGCGCAGCGGATCGAGCGGTACTGGCAGCCGTATCATCGCGCCCTGGCCGACGAGGTCGAGCGTCTGCGCCAGCAGCACGGCCGCCTCGTGCTGTGGGAAGGGCATTCGATCCGCAGCGTCGTGCCGTTCCTGTTCGATGGGCGCCTGCCGGATTTCAACATCGGCACCGCCGCCGGAACCAGCTGCTCGCAGGCGTTGCAGGCGCGGCTGGAAAAGATCCTCGAAGCGCATGCGGAGTCGACGCATGTGTTCAACGGCCGCTTCAAGGGCGGCTATATCACGCGGCACTACGGCCAGCCGGAGCGCGCCATCGAAGCCGTGCAGCTCGAGCTCGCGCAGCTCAACTACATGGACGAGGACAGCTTCGAATATGCGCCGGCCGCTGCGCAGAAAACCCAGCGCGTGATCAGGCAGCTGCTCGAAGCCACGCTCGCGTGAGCGCCGCTGCAGCGGCGCCGGCGATCGACGAAGCGGGCCGCCGTCGAAACCACTGGGTCGGCATCGGCCTTGCCGCGTTCGGCGCGATCGCGTTTTCCGGCAAGGCGATCATCATCAAGCTCGCCTACCGCCACGGCGTCGATGCGGTGACCTTGCTGGCCCTGCGCATGCTGGTCGCGCTGCCGTTCTTCCTGCTGATGGCGGTGTGGGCGCGCAGCCGCAGCCGTGCACGCATCGTGCGCGGCGATGCCCTGCGCATCGTTGCGCTGGGCTTCTTCGGCTACTACCTTGCCAGCTTTCTCGATTTCGCCGGGCTCGCCTACATCACGGCGACGCTGGAGCGGTTGATCCTGTACTTGACGCCGACCCTGGTACTGGCGATCGGTTTCGTCGTGTACGGCCGCGCGGTATCGCGGCGGCAGGTGTTCGCACTGGTCGTGAGTTACGCGGGCGTGCTGCTCGCGTTCGCGCATGACCGTGCGCTCGGCGGCAGCAACGTCGCGCTCGGCGGCGCACTCGTGCTCGCCAGCGCACTGAGCTACGCGACCTATCTCGTCGGCAGCGGGCAGCTCGTCGCCAGAGTCGGCGCGGTGCGCCTGACGGCATATGCGAGCAGCGTCGCCTGCGTGTTGTGCCTGCTGCAGTTCGCCGTGCTGCGGCCATGGTCGGCACTGGATCTGCCGGCGCCGGTGTGGTGGCTTTCCCTGCTCAACGGCAGCCTCTGCACGGTCGTGCCCGTGCTCGCCGTGATGCTGGCGATTGACCGTATCGGTTCAGGGCTTGCGGCCCAGGTCGGCATGCTCGGGCCGGTATCGACGATCGTGCTGAGCCTGCTCGTGCTCGGCGAGGCGATGGGGCCGTGGCAGGTCGCCGGCACCGTGCTGGTGATGGGCGGCGTGTTCGTGGTGGCGAGGAAGTAGCGTGCATCGATCGCTGCGTTCGTGCGCGCGATGGTGTCAGCGCGCCGCTTTTGCCGGCGCGTGCAACGTCTGCAGCGAGGGCAGGAACCACGCCAGCAGGCCGATCGCCGGCAGGTAGGCACACAGGCCGTAGACCGCCTCGATGCCGATATGGTCGGCCAGCTCGCCGAGCAGGGCGGCGCCGAGGCCGCCCATGCCGAACGCGAAACCGAAGAACAGCCCGGCGATGACGCCGGTGCGTCCGGGCACGAGTTCCTGCGCGTACACGATGATCGCGGAGAACGCGGAGGCGAGCACGAGGCCGATCACCACCGTCAGCGCCGTCGTCCAGAACAGGTTCGCGTGCGGCAGCAGCAGGGTGAAGGGCAGCACGCCGAGGATCGACCCCCAGATCACGTACTTGCGCCCGATGCGATCGCCGATCGGCCCGCCGGCGACGGTGCCGAGCGCCACGGCGCCGAGGAAGACGAACAAATGGATCTGCGCGTTTTGCGCGGTCAGCGCGAACTTCTGCATCAGATAGAAGGTGTAGTAGCTCGACAGGCTGGCGAGATAGAAATATTTCGAGAAGATCAGCGCGCCGAGGATCGCCATCGTGACCACGATCGTGCGGCGCGGCAGCGTGCTGCCATCGCTCATCGCCGCCGCGCGCGGCTTGCGCTGCAGCGGAATCTGCGCCCGGTACCAGCCGCCGATGCGGCCGAGCAGGACGATCGCGGTCAATGCGGCGATGGCGAACCAGGCGACGCTGCCCTGGCCGCGCGGCATCACGATGAACGCGGCGAGCAGCGGACCGATCGCCGAACCGACGTTGCCGCCGACCTGGAACAGCGACTGCGCGAGCCCGTGCCGGCCGCCCGAGGCCATGCGCGCGACGCGCGAGGATTCCGGATGGAACACCGACGAACCCGAGCCGACCAGCGCCGCGGCGAGCAGCAGGAGCGGGAACGTCGCGGCCTGGGAGAGCAGCACCAGTCCCGCCAGCGTGAAGCCCATGCCGACGGCGAGCGAGTACGGCATCGGCCGGCGGTCGGTGTAGATGCCGACGAACGGCTGCAGCAGCGACGCGGTGATCTGGAACGTCAGCGTGATCAGGCCGACCTGGCCGAAGTCGAGCTTGAACGAGTCCTTCAGGAGCGGGTAGATCGCCGGCAGCAGCGACTGGATCATGTCGTTCAGCAGGTGGCAGACGCTCAGCATCGCGAGGATCGGGAATGCGGTGCGGGCGAGGCCGGCGGCGTGCGCAGCGTCCTGCGGAGCCGGGGTCGGGGCGGTGGCGAGGGAGGCGTCGGAGGCGAGCGGCGTGGTGGCGTTCATGGCGCGTAAGTAGACGCTGCCGGGCGGATGCCCGCATTATAGGGAAGGTCAACATTCTTCGAGACCGGGCCAATGCGCAACGTCCATGCGACCAAGGCCGACCTGCTGCCGGGCGCGATCGTGGCGACCGCCAACGAATACCCGGACGGCCACCGCGTACCGCGTCATCGTCACAAGCGCTGCCAGCTGCTGTACGCCTCGACCGGGCTGATGGTCGTCGGCACCGAGGCCGGGCGCTGGATCGTGCCGCCGGCGCGCGCGGTGTGGATCCCGGCCGGCATGGCGCACGACGTCAACGCGCTGGTCCACGTCAGCACGCGCAGCGTCTACATCGATCCGTCCGCGGCGGCCTCGCTGCCCGGGGATTGCCGCGTCGTCGCGATCTCGCCGCTGCTGCGCGAACTGCTGCTCGAAACCGCCGACC
>DASWPR010000104.1:0-8466 GCA_036398455.1 Dokdonella sp. | reverse complement strand
ACGAGGATTTCAGCGCGCGTGTCGGCGGCAGCGATCTCGGCGGCACGCTGACCTATCGGTCGGGCGAACGCCGGCCGAAACTCACGGGCAACGTCGATTCCACGCTGCTGCGATTCAAGGATCTCGGCGCACTGGTCGGGGCGGATTCTGCCGCGGACAAGGCGGCACGCGGCGACGAAGACGTGCAGCCGAGCGGCCGCGTGCTTCCGGCCGAGCCGTTCAATGTCGAGCGCTGGGGCGCGACCGATGCCGACGTGCACTTCACCGGCAAGCGCGTCATCCGCAACGAGGAGCAGCCGATCAGCGATGTCGACACGCGCATCCGCATGGAGGGCGGCGTCCTCACGCTCGATCCGCTCGAGTTCGGCATGGCGGGCGGCTCGATCGCCGCGTCGCTGCGCATCGATTCGACGACGCGTCCGGCGCAGGGCAAGGTGCAACTGGATGCGCGCAAGATCGAATTGAAGCGGCTGTTCGAGAAGACCGATGGGCTTTCGACCAGCCTCGGGGAAATCAATGGCGAGCTGAAGATCGCCGGCAAGGGGCGCTCGATCGCGGAAATCTTCGGGTCGGCCAACGGGTCGGCGAATGGATTGATGACGCAGGGGCTGGTCAGCGAAACCTTGATGGAGGAAGCGGGCCTCAATGCCGCGAATGCGCTGCTGTTGAAACTGCGCGGCGACCGCCAGATCCGCATCGATTGCGCAGCGGCGAGTTTCAGCGTGAACGACGGCACGGCCAAGGCCGACCTGTTCGTCTTCGATACCGAGAACGCGCTCATCGACGTGCAGGGCACCGTCAACCTGCGCGACGAACGCGTCGACCTCACCTTGCACCCGCAGACGAAGGGGCTGCGCGTGCTTTCGCTGCGTTCGCCGCTGCATGCCACCGGCACGTTCGAGCACGTCGATGTCGGCGTCGACAAGAAAAGCCTGCTTCTGCGCGGCGGCGGCGCGATCGGCCTCGCCCTGGTGGCAGCGCCGGTTGCGGCGCTGCTGCCCTTGATCGCGCCGAGCGGCGAGGCGGAGAAAAGCTGCGCGCCGCTCGCCGGCCTGGCGAAAAAAGCAGGGCCTGCGAAGCACTGAAGCCGCGCAGGACCTGTGCGTTATTTGTCGCTGCCGCCGAAGCGGTAGTTGACCTCCGCGTAGAACGCGCGGCCGATCGGACTGAACCAGGAGCGCGAGTAGAACGGATAGCTTGTCCAGGTGCTGTCGCGCGCCGGCTTGCGATCGAACACGTTGTCGACGATCAGGCTGACCGCGAGCCGGTCGCTGAAGCGGTAGTTGGCCGAGGCGTTGTAGAGGAAGGTCGGGCCAAGGCGCTCGGTGCCGTCGTAATTCGGCAGGCCGCCGAGCCGCGCGCCGTAGAGCGTGGTGGTCAGCTTGTCGATCGTCCATGCGACCGAATAGTTGGTCTTGTCGCGCGGAATCACATAGTTGTAAAGATCGCGCAATTCGTCGACGACCGGGTCGCCTGCGAACAGCTGGATTTCGTGATTCAGGACATAGGTGTAGCCGAAGTTGAACGCGAAGCTTCCGATGCGATCGGTTTCCAGCGTGTAGTGCGCATTCAAGTCGATGCCCGAGGTACGGTCGTTGGCCGCGTTGATCGGCAGCACGAGCACCGAGGTGATGCCCTCGGGATTGCTCGGCGTGCCGGCCGCATTGCGTACGACCTGGCCGATGACCTGCTGACACAGCGCCGAATTGATGTCGACCGGCGCTCCGCCGGCGGTCTGGCCGAGGCGGCAGTCCGCTTCCTCGCGCAGGATCGTATCGCTGCCCTGATACTCGACTTCGTTCTTCAGGCGAATGTTGTAGTAGTCGACGGTGACGTCGAGATTTTTCATGGGCGAATAGACCAGGCCGTAGGTCAGCGACTTGCTCGTCTCGTCCTTGAGCGCGGTGCTGCCATGGCTGCGGCCGTTGAAGCCGACATCGCCGTTGCTGCAATCATCGGCGAAGTCCGGGCCGGTATCGGGTTCGTCGCGCCGGCACAGGTAGTAGTCGGTGCCGCCGGAACTCGATCCGCTCAGGCCCGCATACACGTAGGACAGATCGGGCGCGCGGAATCCGGTGCCGTACGAGCCGCGCAGCAGCAGGCTTTCGAACGGCCGGAATTCGACGCCGAACGAGTAGGTGAACTTGCCTGCGGTGGTCGCGCCGTATTCATAGCGATCGTAGCGGCCGGCGCCGGTCAGGGTGAGCGTGGAGAGCACCGGCACGCTCAGTTCCGCGCCGAGGCCGGAATGATCGCGCGATCCCACCGCGCCGGTGTTGTGCAGGCCGAAGTAGGAACCATCCAGCGACAGCGGGTCGGGCTTCAGGCCGTAGTACTGATTGCCGTATTCGGCGACCGCGGCGAATCCGACCGAACCGGCCGGCAGCTGGAACAGGTCGGTGTTGTTGACCGTCAGCGAGTAGTTCTCCGAGCGGCTCTTGTCGTTGTCGATGGAGTCCTGCGTGATGGAACGGAACTCCGCCACCGTCAGCGGCGTGTACAGCCGCGAGAGCGGCGCGTTGTAGATCGTATAGCCGCTGTCCGGATCGATGCCGAGTGCCGGCCCGAGAAACAGCGCCTGCGCCTTCGCCGAGACCAGGGCCGGCTCCTTGCTTTCGAGCTCGTTCTGCGAATGGCCGAACAGCGCTTCGTAATTCCAGCTGCCATCACCGAGGCTGCCCTTGATGCCGGTGTTCAACGACAGCGTATTGGAGATGTTGCGTATCTTGCCGGCGTCGAAGCCGCCGTTTTCCTCGATCGTGAAATAGCGCCGCTGCCATTGCTCGATGCGGTTGGTGGCCTGATTGAAGAACGGGATCGGCGACGAATCGCCATTGAGCTGCACGCTGTTTTCCCATTCGAGCGGCGTGTTGTAGCTTTCCTGGTGCGAGGTTCCTGCCTGGATATCGAGGAAGAAGTTCAGGCTGTCGCTGAACTTGTAGGTCGCCGAGCCGTAGAAGTTCGCCGCCTTGCGCCCGTTCTCGAACGTGCCGTAGCCGACGTCCTTGTAGCTGCCGCAGTAGTTGCCGTAGTTCCTGCGATAGGCGTACTGCACCGAGCCGTGATCGAGCCCGGACAGCGCATCGCAGGTCGCCTGGCCCGGATCGATGTAGTTGCCGTCGACGTCGATGAGCGTGAACACCGGGCTTGCGGCAATGCGCGAAGGATCGGCCGGGCTGTCCAGGCGCGAATCGGCGAAGCTGCGCTGGTACGCCCACAGCGGACGCTGGTTGACCAGTTCGATGCCGAACACCGAATCGAAATTGCCGTTCGAGTAGCCGCTCAGGATCTGCAGGCGCTGCGAACTGCCGCCGCCGTGCTGGGTGTCGCCGGCCCTGAAATCGATCGTGGTGCCGTCGGCCTTCGACTTCAGGATGAAGTTGATCACGCCGGAGATCGCATCGGAGCCATACACGGCCGATGCGCTGCCGCTGAGGATCTCGACGCGATCGATCATCGAGGTCGGAATGTTGGAGATATCGGTGAAATTGCTGTTGCCGCCGTACGACTGCGGGTAGTCGGCGATGCGCCGGCCGTTGATCAGCACGAGCGTGTGGTTGGGACCGAGTCCGCGCAGGTCGACCGCCTGTGCGCCGGGCGAAAAGCCGTTCGTGTTCTGGTTGCTGTCGAGCGCGCCGAGGTTCTGCGTCAGCGAGGTCATCACGTCGGCGACGGTGGCGAACCCGTTGTTCATGATGTCTTTCGCCGTGATCGTGACGACCGGCGCCGGGCCTTCGACTTGCGCACGCGGAATGCGCGAACCGGTCACTTCCACCGTCTGCAGGCTCTGCGTCGTCAGGTTCGCATTCGACGTGTTGCCGGCGTCCTGCGCATCGGGCGCAGTGGTCTGCGCGCTCGCACTCGTGGCCGCAAGAAATCCCAAAGCCACTACCAGTGTCTTTTGCATAGTTCCTCCCCGGAAAAGACGCGGCTCTCCCTCTCGTGCGGCCCCCTGGACCGCCCGCTCGCAAGGTCCCGCTGCCTTGCGCTGGAAGAGCGTGTTCGCTAGCTTTTAGCACCTGCACTCGCAGCCCGGCAAGGTCCGAAAGTCCTCGCCGCCGCCCCTTGGAACAAGCACTCGATGCGTACGACGGCACGTGGAAGATGGATGGCGGGCCTGTGGCCGGCGCTCGCGCTGCTCCTCGGCGGCGTGTCAATAATTGTGTCGGCCGCGGCGCAGGACGCGCAGCAGGCGGCGAGCGCACCCGCGCCGTCGACGGCAGCGACGGGCGACTATCGCGACGCGAACTACGACTACTTCGTCAGCGGCGATCCGCAGGCGCCGCGCGGCGCGCACCCGCAGGCGGGCGTCGCCCTGATGGGGGGCGGCGGCCGCGTCGACAGCGCGTTCAAGTTCATCGCTAGCCACGCAGGCGGGGGACACATCGTGATCCTGCGCGCCACCCACGGCGATGCTTTCGATGCCGCCGCCGGCGCCTATGGCAAGGCCTTCGTCGGCGAATGGGGACCGGTTGCTTCCGCGCAGACCGTGGTGTTCCGCACGCGCGAAGCGGCGTTCGATCCGCGCGTCATTGCGATCGTTCGCGGTGCCGACGGTATCTTCCTGGCGGGAGGCGACCAGGGAAACTACATCCGCTACTGGAAAGGCACGCCGATACAGGATGCGCTGAACGCGCATATCCAAGCGGGCCGGCCGATCGGCGGCAGCAGCGCGGGGCTGGCGATTCTCGGGCGCTACACCTACACCTCGCTCGACGGCGGCAGCATGGAGTCGAAAGTCGCGCTGGCCGATCCGTTCGCCGCGGGCATGACGCTCGACTCCGATTTCCTGCACGTGCCCGGGCTCGATCGCGTGATCACCGATACGCATTTCTCGGCGCGCAGCCGTCTCGGACGTCTGATCGTCTTCGTCGCCCGCTTGAACGACGGCGAGCGGGGCAGGGGCATCGTCGGCCTCGGCATCGACGAGAAGACCGCGCTGCTGATCGGTGCCGACGGCATCGGTCGTCTGGCGCCGGATTCGGCCGGCAACGCATGGCTGGTGCAGCAGCCGCAGGCCGCCGCGACATTGAAGCCGGGCCAGCCGCTGACCCTCGGTCATGTGCAGGTCACCCGGCTCGACCCCTCATCGAGCATCGATCTGGCGTCGAAACGGGTTCGCGGCGCCGCGGCGCCAGCGACCGTCGAGATCGTGGCGGGGCATCCTGCTTCGACGGCGCCGGTGCAGAGGATTCTGCTGCGCGATCGCGCGCCGCCGGACGAGTCCTGACGCGATCGCGCTGTCGCTGAAAGCGGCAGGACACGACGACGTGCTTCGGGCAGGCTGCCCGCGCTCCGGCATGGCGGTCGTCCTGCATTGCATCGTCGCCGCGGCATAGCACGCGACACGCCCGACCGCCGGTGCTAGGGTGGCCTCTACGACAATGTTCGTGGACGGCAGTCATGCAGGCGACCTTGCTCCTGATGCTGTTGATCGGACCGGCGACCAGTGCCGGCATCGGCGAGCCGCAGCAGACATGGCTGTTCGAGAGCGAGGCTGCGCAGGATGCGCTCGATGCCGCGCGGCATGCGCAGATCGCGACACGCCTGCAGGATCGCATCGCCGCGCTGCGGCGATCCGGCCGTCTGCCTGCGCACGAAAAAACCGCGGGTGATGGCGTGGCCGGTCTTGCCTGGCCGCTGCAGGCCGCGCCCGGCTTTTTTGCATTCGACTACCACGGCGTCAGCAACTTCGTCGACCACGACGCGCGCTTCCCGGGTTTCCTGCAGGACTACACCTGCGGAGCACGCACCTACGACCTCGCTTCCGGCTACAACCATGGCGGCACGGATTATTTTCTGTGGCCGTTTCCGTGGCTGATGATGGACCAGCAGGACGTGCGGATCGTCGCCGCGGCGGCAGGCGTCATCATCGAGAAGGACGACGGCCACTTCGATCGCGATTGCGCGCTCGGCAGCGCCAGCGACTTCAATGCAGTCTTCGTGCTGCAGGACGATGGCCTGACCGCCTGGTACCTGCATATGAAAAGCGGCTCGCTGACCGCGCTTGCGGTTGGCACGCGCGTCGCTGCCGGCGCCTATCTCGGTGCCGTCGGCAGTTCCGGTTCTTCCACCGGGCCGCACCTGCATTTCGAATTGAACGACGCCAACGGCAACGTGATCGATCCGCGGCACGGCCAATGCAATGCCGGCCCCGATCGCTGGATCGTGTCGCAGCCGTACGAAGCGGCGCGCATCGATACCTTGACGACGCACTCGGCCGAACCGGCTGGCGTCGCCTGCGGCATCGCCGACGGACAACCCGTGCACGAGTCGCCGGCCTACCAGGATCGCTTCATGCCGGGCGACACGCTGTGGGCGTTCGCCTCCTACAGCGACCAGCGCAATGGCGAGATCACGCATTTCAGCCTGCTGCGCCCGGACGCCAGCGTGTCCGCGCAGTGGGATTTCGATCTCGCCAGCCAGAATCTTCCGCGTCCCTTCTACGCGGCCACCGGCTTCGACTGGACGCTGGCCTTGCCGGCCGATGCGCCCGTCGGCACCTGGCAGCTGCAAGCGACGTTCGAAGGAACGGGTTACCGCCATTCTTTCGAAGTGGGGTTGCCGGTCGATCTGGATCAACGCGGCCTTACCGGCGTCTGGTCCATCGCCGGGGTCGAAGGGCAGGGGATCGCGCTCGAGTCGAGTCCGGACTTCTATGGCAGCGGCACTGCGCTGCTGTTTGCCGGCTGGTTCACCTACGCGGCGGACGCTTCCGGCGCGCAGCAGTGGTACACCCTGCAGGGGCAGGCTTCTTCCGCCAGCGCATCCGCTGCGGTGCCGATCTACCTGACGCAAGGCGGCCGCTTCGATGCCGCCGATCCGACGACGACGCTGCCGGTGGGCGCGGCGACCTTGCAGTTCAGCGATTGCGAACATGGCTCGCTCGACTACGTTTTTTCCGATGGCAGCGGACGCGCCGGCAGCCTGGCGCTGATCCGTTCGCTGCCGAACGTGACCTGCACGCCCGGCGGCGACGGCAGCGCCGATACCTCCGATTTTCCGTTGTCGGGCGCGTGGGCCGATCTCGGCGCCGATGGGCAGGGCGTGTTCCTCGAAATCAATCCGCTGCAAGGCATCCTGTTCGGCGGCTGGTTCACTTACGCAGGTGATGGCGGCGCCGCGTCGAGCCAGCGCTGGCTGACCTTGCAGGCGGCGTTCGATGGCGATGCGGCAGCGGTCGACGACATCGGCGTCTACGAAACGACGGGCGGATTGTTCGACCTGCCCGACGCGCCGACGACACTGCAGGTCGGGCTCGCCTCGATCACGTTCGCCAGCTGCAGCGAGGCGCAGCTCGACTATGCATTCAGTGCCGGGGAAAGTGCCGGAACGAGTGGCCACATCATGCTGGTGCGCTTGCAGGCCGCGCCCGCAGAGTGCGTGCTGCCATGATGGCGACCTGTCGTTTTGTCGGTATGCATCGAACGAGTGCTACGGCGCGGCGATCCGTTCTCGCCCAAAAGAAAAACCCCCGGTTTGCACCGGGGGCGAAGCGGCAGTCGGTTGAGCGTGTCCCATATGGGACACGCATTCCGCAGGAGTCTGCCGAAGCGGGGGCCGTGCGCCGCGATCTAGGGGATCGTGATCGCCGCGCCGCTGCTGTCGTAGGCCCACTCCAGCACCTGCGCCGGGAAGCCGAACGGACTGCCCGTCGTCAGGTGCAGGTAGCCATAGTCCACCGTGCCGCTGATCTCGTCGTAGAACGCGACGCCGACATAGCCGTCCGCGCCGCCGAGCCAGTTGGTCATCGGCTGCGAACCGCCGGAGACGATCGAGTCCGGTCCGACCGTGTCGCCGGAATGCAGCACGGCGAAGTCCACGCCGCCCGCGTCGACCACGCCGCCGACGAAGTCGGTGAAGGCGGGCGGCACCTGGTCGCCGTACCAGTAGACGTACATGCTGCCGTCCGATCCGCCGACGTAGAGATTGATGTCGTCGCTCGAGATGTTGGCGTCGTAGCCGTGATAGTCGCCGGTCGCGAAGTCGAACGCACTGCCGTCGCCGTTCTGCACCACCGGCTGGTTGATCGTGCCGGAGACGATCGAACCGGTGCTCTGCGCGTGATCGAAGCCATCGCAGAACAGTTCGTCGGAGCCGCCGCTGCAGGGCGTGAACGGAGGCGTTCCCGTGACCGTCAGATTGACCGGGACGACGATCAGCGGCTGCGCCGGGTCATTCGTGTTGATGCACAGCTGCGCCGCGTGCGGACCCGGAACCAGACTGCCCGCTGCCGGGTTCACCGTCACCGTGAGGGTGGTCTGCGCGCCGCCATCGATCGAACCGGAGGTCGGCGTCGCCGTCAGCCAGTCGACGATCGGGCCCGAGCAGTCACCGCCGCCGCCGCCGCCGGTGGCGGTCGCGCGGATCAGCCAGTTGCCATCGAGCGTGCCTTGCTCGATATCGGAGATCGTGCCGTTGATGTCGTTGTTGCCGAGATTGACGATATCGACCGGCGGATTGGCG
>DASWPR010000103.1:0-3448 GCA_036398455.1 Dokdonella sp. | reverse complement strand
GGAGATCGCCGTTCCCGAAGACCGCGTGCTGATGCTGGATGGACCGTTGCGCCTCTGGACCCAGCGCCTGCAGATCAACGAGATCGTCGTCGGCCCCGACGAGCGACGCGGCGGACTGCCGATGGAAGAACTGCTCGACTGCAAGCAGGCCGGCGTGCAGATCACCGACCTCGCGACGTTCTTCGAGCGCGAGTCGGGCAAGGTCAAGCTGTCGCTGATCGAACCGTCGTGGCTGGTTTTCTCGAACGGGTTCGATTCCTCGCCGCTGCGACTCGCGGTGAAGCGCCTGTTCGACATCGGCACGGCGATGATCGTGCTGCTGCTGACGTGGCCGTTCATGCTGCTCGTTGCGCTCGCGATCCGCATCGAATCGGGCGCCGGCCAGCCGATCCTGTACCGCCAGGAGCGCGTCGGCGAGCGCGGCAGGACCTTCGCCCTGACCAAGTTCCGCAGCATGCGCACGGATGCCGAACTCGACGGCGTCGCGCGCTGGGCGACGCGCAACGACGACCGCGTGACGCGGGTCGGGCGGATCATCCGCAAGGCGCGCCTCGACGAGCTGCCGCAGCTCGCCAATGTGCTGCGCGGCGACATGGGCATCGTCGGTCCGCGTCCGGAGCGGCCGCAGTTCGTCGCCGATCTCGCCACCCAGATCCGCTATTACAGCCTGCGCCACTGCGTGAAGCCGGGTCTGGCCGGCTGGGCGCAGCTGCGCTATCCGTACGGCGCCTCGGCCGAGGACGCCAGCGAAAAGCTCAAGTACGACCTCTTCTACGTCAAGAATCACAACCTGCTGCTGGACATCCTGATCCTGATCCAGACGGTGGAGATCGTCCTGTTCGGACGCGGCGTGCGCTGAGCGCGCGCGCCGCGCCTAGCGGATGTCCTTGCGCGGCGGCGGTTTCTGGCTGGCTTGGCGCAGCGGGCGCAACGGCGAGCTGTACCAGTCGCTGACCTTGCCCTTTTCGAAGGATATCCACGACGGCCCGTATTCCCAGCGGCTTTCGCTGCGGATCAGGGGCTCGCCTTCCAGCACCAGCACTTCGCGCATCGGCATGCCGAAATCCAGGGCGTGCAACATGGGTTCATGCGGCGGCGCCTGCATCGCGAGGGCGGGCGGCGCTTCGGCCGGCGCTTCCTCCGTGGACGAGGAAGCGTCTTCGTCGGGGTACTGCGCAGCCCAGAATATCCAGCCGCACAGGATCAGCAGGGGAATGCCGAACAGGAGACGGCGCGACGATCGCGCCGGGGCCGCCGGTGGGACGCGCGATGGCGGCGCCGGTGTCTCGTACGGCGCGCGCCGCAGCGCGACGCCGCCCGGCAGGCGGCCGTGACGGCCGTGGAATTCGATCGCGGCGCCGTACAGCACCGTCAGCTCCTGCAGCTTCTCGGCGGCGCGCCGGGTGGTCGCTGCCTCGGACTGCGTGAGCCGGTCGGGATGCAGCTCCGACACGCGCCGCCGATAGGCGCGCTTCAACTCCTCCAGGCTCGCGCCGGATGGCAGGTTGAGCTCCTGATAGAGACGCAAGAAATCGACTGGCCCCGCCATCGCCGTATCCCCATTCGCCAGCCCGTAGTTGCCCAGCCAACCGTTCGCCGGCCCATGGCGGTTCGATCCTCCGTCGCCGGCGCTGCCGGTCGCAGCGGACGGCTCCTGTCGATTGCGCATGCTGTTCGGGCGTGCGCGCACGGCGCGCAGCCCGTGCCGGCAAGTCTACCGAAGGCCCGCCTCGCCAGTACGACTGTTTGCCGGCGACGCGCCGAGGGGTGCGAATGAGCGACACGGGGATGTGCAATGATGGGACGGATACGCAGATTTCGCTCCGGACTCCGCGCCGGGCATGCCAGCAGCGGCGGAGAGAACGACGTGCTCGACCGACGGCAAGCGACCGACGAAGCGGTTCATTTCTATATCCATCCGGTGTTCTGGCCGCGCTCGGACATCCCGCTCTCGCCGGACGCGCATTGGCCTGGCTTCGGCTTCGGCATCTATACCTGGACGATCCAGACCTTCCTGCGCCTGCGCGAGGCGGGCGTGGTGTGCGACCTGGTGTCCGAATTGCCGCAACGCGGCGTGGTGGTCGCCCATCGCGAATGCCTGTCGGCGATCGACGGCAAGTACAGCGGCCGCGTCGCGTCGACGAAAGACCGCTTCATCGTCGACATCTGCGCGGACCTGTATCCCTACGCGCCCGCCAACCTGCATATCGTGCAGAACCCGCGCATGACGCGCTTCGGCGCGACGTTCCTCTATGTGCGGCACTGGCCGCAGCCCGGTCTCGTCGCGCGCGCGCCGGAGCGGCTGGCGACCTTTCGCAACATCGCCTATCTCGGCAACGAGAAGAATCTTTCGGACGACCTGCGTTCGCCGCAATGGGAACGCGAGCTGGAGGCGAGAGAACTGACCTGGATCAGGAAATTCCAGGCCTTCGACTACACCGATCCGGCGACCTATGCGCCCGCTTCGTTCTGGAGCGACTACAGCGAAATCGATGCGGTCGTGGCGGTGCGGCGATCGCCGCGCGGGGTCGAATCCACGCACGACCAGAAGCCCGCCTCCAAGCTCTACAACGCATGGATCGCCGGCGTGCCGGCGATCCTCGGGCGCGAATCGGGTTATCAGATCGAACGGCGTTCGGAGTTGGACTACCTGGAAGCGAACAGCAGCGAGGAAATCCTTGGCTGCCTCGACCAGCTGCGCGCGCGCCCGGATCTGCGCCGCGCGATGGAAGACAACGCACGCCGCCGCGCCGTGGAGGTGTGCGCCGAGGCGACCGTGCAGGCTTGGAAGACGATCGTCTTCGACGCCGTGCTGCCGGCCTATCGGGAATGGACGGGTGCCGGCGCGCTCTCGCGGCGCTGGATCGTCGCGCGCCGGCAGGCGCGCTACCACGCCGTGCGCGTCCGCCACGCCCTCGCGCGCCGGCTCGGCCGCCCGGCGACATAGCAAGCGCACCGCGTCGAGGCGTGAACGCATCGAAGCTGCAATGGCGCGCGCGCAGAATGACGCAGCGAACGGCCGTCGCAGCCCGGTCCGCCGCTGCGGCGTGGCGCGCTGGTGCACAATCGCCCTTCATTCCATAATCCACGGCCATGGCTGGGGAGGAGCCTGACCTCTCCTCGCGATCGTCATCCGGACGCCTGGCTCGGTTGCGGAGATTCGTCTTGTCCTTCCGGTATTGGGTAGCCCGTTCTCCCCATCCTCTCGCCGCCGGCCTGCGTGCCGCGCGCAAGAGCTTCATCCATTTCACCCTGCCGGCGCCGCGCATCATCGTGGTGCCGATGCTGTACCTGTTCCTGGCGCTGCGCTCGGTTATCTTCTTCGTGCGCCGCATCTTCATCGCCGAGCCGCTGCTGAAGGCCTACTGCACCCGTTACGGGCGCGGTGTCACCTCCGGCATCTTCGTGCCGTGGATCCAGGGACGCGGCGAGATCATCCTCGGCGACT
>DASWPR010000102.1:0-2034 GCA_036398455.1 Dokdonella sp. | reverse complement strand
GCGCCTCGATCGCCTCGAGCGTCGTCGCCTGCTGCAGCCACAGGTTCACCGTCATCGTGATGCCGCGGAAATGCGGCGCGACATGCGGCATGAATTCGACCGGTACGCCGAGGTGGCGCGTCACCTCGCGCTCGTGCACGTGATTCACCAGCGAGTACGGCATCAGGTTGTCGCGCAGCTTCTGCGGATCGTTCTTGTCCGACGGCGTCGTGCCCGCGCCGGAGTAGCCGGAGACGCCGAAGCACACCGGCGGCCCGGCCAGGTCGTCCTTCAGCGGCGCGATCGCGAGCTGCATCGCGGTCGCGTAGCAGCCTGGATTGCTGATGCGCTTCTGCCCTGAATAGCGCGCGCGGGTGAGCTCGGGCAGGCCGTAGTACCAGCGCTCGTCGAAGCGGTAGTCGGCCGAAAGATCCACGATGATCGTATCCGGCTTCAGCGCATCGATCGCCGCCACGATCTCGCCGGCCTTGCCGTTCGGCAATGCGAGCACGACGACGTCGGCGCGCTTCTGCGCGACTGCTTCGTGCGACAGGTTCTCGTAGCGCAATTCGCCCGCGAATTCCGCGACGTGCGCCGATACGGGCTGACCATCGAGCTCGCGCGAGGAGACGAACACGAGCGCGAGCGACGGATGCCGCGCGATCAGTTTGATCAGCTCGGCACCGGTGTGACCGCGCGCGCCGACGATGCCGATGCGTTTCCTAGTGTCCATCAGTGAGCATGTCCAAAGGGATCGGTGATGCCTTTCTGCCAAGGGTCGTGCGTCGCCGTGCGCCACGCATCGAGGCGTGCGCGCAGGTCGGCGTCGAAACGCTTCGAGCGTGCGCTTGCCGAGCCGGGCACCGGGCGTCGACAGAATCGCCTTCCACGACGGCGACAGCGCCACATCGCTCGCAATCGGTACTTCCAGCGCCGGCTGCAGATTCAGGAAATAGCTGTAGCGGCGCGTACGCACGGAGCGCGTCGGATAGTACTGGTCGATCTCGTGAAAACTGTGCGTCGCGAACACGTCGTCCCATCCAGCAGGCTCAGCCTGCTCGAGGATCGGCAGGATCGAGCGGCCGGGCAGCGGCGCGTAGCGGTAGCCCGCCGGTGTCGCAACACCGGCCCAATCGAGCAGGGTCGGCGCGATGTCGATCCAGCTGACCATCGCACGATTGTCGATGCCGCGCGATCCCGCACCTGGCGCACGCACGATCAGCGGCAGGTGGATGCCCTCGCGATACAGGTTGTCCTTGGCGCCAGGAAACGGCCGCCCGTTGTCGGACAGATAGATCACCAGCGTGTCGTCGCGATGGCCTGCCTGTTCGAGTTCGCGCAGCAGCAATCCGACCCCCGCGTCCATGCGACTGACGGCCTCGCAATACTCCGCCAGGTCTGCGCGCACGCCGGGCAGATCGGGCAGGTGCGACGGAATCGCCACGTCTGCCGGCTTGTAGCGTACGCGCGGCACCTCCGGCCAGTCGCGCGTATTGCCGAAATTCGATGCGTCGCCGGCGCGATGCGGATCGCTGTAGGCCATCGTCAGGAAGAATGGCTTGCTGCCCTGTTCGCGCATCCAGCGTCCGGCCGCATGCCCCATCGCGGAGACGTCGCGATCACCGGCGCGCTCGGGCAGCAGCCATGCGTCGTAGGCCAGCAGCGACGCGGGCTCGACATGCAGCTTGCCGACCAGCGCGGTGGCGTAACCCGCCTGCTTCAGCATCCACGGCACCGTCTTCACATCGTCGAACAGCGAAAAATGATGCACATCGTGCGCCAGCCCATACATGCCGTTCGTGTGCGAGTACAGGCCGGTATACAACGTCGAACGGCTCGAACTGCACGACGACACCGACGCGTAGGCCTCGGTGAACGACACGCCATCGGCGGCCAGCGTATCGAGCGCCGCCGTCGCGGGCTTCGCGCCGCTGCCGGTGAGGTCGTAGCCGTGATCGTCGGCGACGATCAGCAGCACGTTGCGTTTCGCGCGGCGCGACGGCTCCTGCGCGGCCGCCCCGGCCGCATGGGCCGGCGTGGCGCCGCCCGACGCCA
>DASWPR010000101.1:0-2940 GCA_036398455.1 Dokdonella sp. | reverse complement strand
CTCGCGCGTTGCGACGGCATGTTCGCGTTCGCGCTGTGGGACTGCGCCGAGCGCCGGCTCTGGTTCGCGCGCTACCGCGTCGGCAAGAAGCCGCTGTACTACGGCCGCACACCGCATGGGCTGGTGTTCGGCTCCGAGCTGAAGGCGCTGCTGTGCCATCCGGACTTCGACCCGCAGATCGATCCCGCCGCATTGACCCAACTGCTGCGCTACGACTACATCGCGGCGCCGCGCTCGGTCTACCTGGATGCGCGCAAGCTCGAAGCCGGGCACGTCGTCTGCTTCGATGCTGCCGCGCTGCATTCGTCCGAATGGCCGGCGCCGCGCGCGTACTGGGACGCGCAGGCGCACATGCGCGCCGCCGCCGCGCAGCGCTTCGGCGGCAACGAGACGGATGCACTGCAGAGGCTCGACGACTTGCTGCGCGACGCGGTGCGCCTGCGCCTGCATGCGGACGTGCCGGTCGGCCTGTTCCTTTCCGGCGGCACCGATTCGTCGCTGATCGCTGCGCTGGCGCAGCAGGAAAGTGCGCAGGCGGTGCAGAGTTTCACCATCGCGTTCACCGATCGCCGCGACATCGACGGCGTTTATGCGCGCGCGATCGCCGGGCGGCTCGGTACCCGCCACACCGAGTTCGCGGTCGGCGGCGCGGATGCGCTCGCACTGGTGCCTCGCCTCGCCGGCATCTACGACGAGCCGTTCGCCGACGTGTCCATGCTTCCGAGCGTGCTGGTCGCACAGCTGGCGCGCGCGCAGGTGAAGGTGGCCTTGTCCGGCGACGGCGGCGACGAACTGTTCTTCGGCTACTCGCGCTACCTGCGCGCGCTGCGCAATCTGCGCTGGCACGCGCGCCTGCCGCGCGGCGTGCGGCGCCTGCTCGGGCACTGGCTGACCCGCGGCGATCTGGAAAACGCGCGCACCGGCGGCCTGCAGACGGTCGGCATGGAACTCGCCGCCGAGGACATCGACGGAATCTACGTGAACCGGATCAGCCGCTGGCGCGCGCCGGAACGCGTCGTGCGCGGCGGCATCGAACCGCCGATCGCCTATACCGCGCACCTGCTCGCCGACGTGCCGCTTTCGCCGGCCGAGCGCATGATGAATCTGGATTTCCTGTGCTACCTTCCGGAAGACATCCTGGTGAAGCTCGATCGCAGCGGGATGTCGGCCGGTCTGGAAGCGCGCTCGCCACTGCTCGATTCGCGCGTGGCGCAGTTCGCCTGGTCGCTGCCCGACGCGTTGAAGGTGCGCGAGCAGGAACCGAAGCATCTGTTGAAGTCGTTGCTGCGCCGCTATCTGCCGGACGAACTCGTCGATCGCCCGAAAGCGGGCTTTGGCGCACCGGTCGGCGCGTGGCTTTCCGGCCCTCTGCGCGAATGGGCCGGCGACCTGCTGTCGGAAGAACGAATGCGCCGCGATAATCTGCTGGACGCGTCGGCGGTGGCGCGGCGCTGGAACGCGTTCAAGGATGGCGAACGCAAATGGCATACGCATCTTTGGAGCGTCGTGATGTTGCAGAGCTGGCTCGACTGGCAGCGGGACTTCCGCGCCGCGCAGGTGCGTGCATGAGCGATGCCGTCGGCGCCGGCGGTGCGGGCGGCCGTCGTCCATGCGGGACGCCGGCATGATCCGCTTCGACAAGGTCGGCAAGCGCTACGCGTCCGGCCACGACGCGCTCAGCGAACTCAGTTTCGAGATCGAGGCCGGCGAGATGGTGTTCGTGACCGGCCATTCCGGCGCCGGCAAGAGCACGCTGCTGAAACTGATCGGCCTGGTCGAGCGGCCGACGCGCGGCCAGGTCGTCGTCAATCATGCCGACCTCGCGCGCGTGCGCAGGCGCGGCGTGCCGTATGCGCGCCGCGGCATCGGCATGGTGTTCCAGGACCATCGCCTGCTGACCGACCGCACGGTGTTCGACAACGTCGCGCTGCCGCTGCTGATCGCCGGCATCGGGCGCGAAGAAATCGGCAGGCGCGTGCGCGCGGCGCTGGACAAGGTCGGCCTTCTCGCGCGCGAGAAGGCCGCGCCGGTGACGCTTTCCTCCGGCGAGCAGCAGCGTGTCGGCATCGCGCGCGCGATCGTCGCCAAGCCGCCCGTGATCATCGCGGACGAGCCGACCGGCAATCTCGATCCGCAGCTGTCGGCCGAGATCATGGGCCTGTTCGCCGAATTCGGTCAGGTCGGCACGACGGTGCTCGTCGCCAGCCACGACCTGGCGCTGGTGCGCCGCCTCGGCAAGCGCGTCCTGGTGCTCGACCACGGCCGCCTGATCGACGATTTCCGGCCGCAGGGAAAACCGGCATGACCCGGCCGGTGGCGCGCAACGTACGCAAGACCGCGCAGCCCGTCCGCAAGGGCGCCGAGCCGAGGCCGCCGCGCGCACCCTGGCGGGCACGCCTGGCCGGCTGGCGCGACCAGCATTTCTTCAGTTTCTTCTCCAGCCTCGGCCGCCTTGCTGCGCGGCCTTGGGCGACCGTGCTGACCGTGCTCGTGCTGGGCTTCGCGCTGGCACTGCCGCTGCTGTTCTTTCTGGTGTTCGACAATGCGCGCGCGCTTTCCGGCGGCTTGCGTGAAGCGCGCGAGATCAGCGCGTTCCTGAAGCCGGCGCTCGATGCGCCGGCTGCCGGCACGCTGGCCGCCGAGCTGCGCCGGCGCAGCGATGTCGCCGACGTGCTGGTGCGCACCCCGGAGCAGGGCCTGGCCGAGTTCCGCCAGCTTTCCGGTTTCGGCGAAGCCCTCGACGTGCTGAAGACCAATCCGCTGCCGAGCGTGCTGGTGGTCACACCTCGTGCACAGGGCGATGTGGAGAATCCGCCCCTGGTTGCGGAGTTGAAAGCGGATGCGCGCGTCGATCTGGTGCAGTACGACGCCGCGTGGCGGCGTAAACTTTCCGACATCCTGCATTTTGCCGAACGCATGGTCGCGGTCATCGCCGCCCTG
>DASWPR010000100.1:0-3736 GCA_036398455.1 Dokdonella sp. | reverse complement strand
TTCGGCGCGTTCGGCTCGGCGCCGCGCGCGAACACGCCCGCCGAAGCAGGCTACCCGTTGCCGATCGGACCGAAGCAGACGTTCGCCGCGACGCCTTTCGACGCCGGCATGATCGCCGACCGGCTGGCCGACAGCTCGTTGCCCGCAGCACAGAGAGCGCACGACGAGAGCGGTCTCGCCTCGGGCGCCCTGCTCTATCCGCTGCAGATGGCGGCCGGCCAGTCCGTTCGCGTGTTCGTGCAGATACCGATGACCGGTCCGGCGGAAGCGGATCAATTCCAGCTGGGCGTGGAGGAATGGTTCCGTCTCGTCCGCACGAAGACGGCCGACGAATGGCGCGAAAGGCTCGGCCGGGTCGCATTGCGTCTGCCGCCGGCCGCGCAGCCGCTCGCCGATACGCTGCGCACCGCACTTGCGCACATCCTGATCAACCGCGACGGCGCCGCGATCCGCCCCGGCACGCGCTCGTATGCGCGCTCGTGGATCCGCGACGGCGCGATGACCTCCGATGCGCTGCTGCGCCTCGGCCGCGACGATGTCGCGCGCGACTATTTGCACTGGTATGCGCCGTATCAGTTCAAGAATGGCAAGGTGCCCTGCTGCGTCGATCAGCGCGGCTCCGATCCGGTGCCCGAAAACGACAGCCACGGCGAACTGATCCACCTCGTCGATGCCGTATACCGCTACACCGGCGACCGCGCCCTGCTGGAAGCCATGTGGCCGCACGTCGAGTCGGCAGCGCGCTACATGGATGAACTGCGCACGAGCGAGCGCACCGCTGCGAATCACAACGGCGAACGCGCCGCGTTCTACGGCCTGATGCCCGCCTCGATCAGCCACGAGGGCTACTCGGCCAAGCCGATGCATTCGTACTGGGACGATTTCTGGGCACTGACCGGCTACAAGGACGCCGTCGACATCGCGACCGCGCTCGGCAAACCGGACGACGCCAGGCGACTGGCGGCTTCGCGCGATCAGTTCCGAGCCGACCTGTATGCCTCGATCCGCACCGCCGTCGCCGATCGCCACATCGACTACCTGCCCGGCAGCGCCGAACTCGGCGATTTCGATGCGACCTCGACGACGATCGCCCTGTCGCCGGCCGGCGAGCAGGCTAACCTGCCGCAGGACTTGCTGCAGCAGACGTTCGAGCGCTACTGGAAGCAGTTCGTCGAACGCCGCGACGGCGCGCAGTGGAAGGACTACACGCCTTACGAATGGCGTACCGTCGGCACCTTCGTACGGCTCGGCTGGCGCGAGCGTGCACGGCAGGCGATCGACTTCTTCATGCACGACCGCCGCCCGCCCGGCTGGAACCAGTGGGCCGAGGTCGTCGGCCGCGACGCGCGCGAATCGCGCTTCATCGGCGACATGCCGCACGGTTGGGTCGCCTCCGACTTCATCCGCTCCGCACTCGACCTGTTCGCCTACGAGCGCGATGAAGATCACGCACTGGTGCTCGCCGCGGGCGTTCCAGCGATATGGCTCGACGGCAACGGCATCGCGGTCGACCAGCTGCGTACGCCCTACGGAAAGCTGAGCTACTCACTGCGGCGTACCGGCAACGCGTTGCATCTGACGATCGCCGACACCGGCATGCGCACACCGCCGGGCGGTTTCGTGCTGGCCGCGCCCGGCCTCGCGGCATCGGGCATCGCCCATCTCGGCCACCGCGAGATCGCGTGGAAAGACGGTCGCGTGGCGCTGGCGCGCGCGCCGGTCGAACTGGTCATTCCACTCGAGCAGGGCCACACTCAAGCACACTGAGGACGGCGCGGATTTCGATGGACCTCAAAAGCGGCTACCCGTACTGGATCGTCAAGAACGGCCTTCTGAACAATTTCCCCGCGTTGCGCGAAGCGATCGACTGCGACGTGCTCGTGGTCGGCGCCGGCATCACCGGCGCGCTGATCGCCTGGCATCTGCAACGCGACGGCCATCGTGTCTGCGTGATCGACCGGCGCGAAGCAGGCTGGGGCAGTACGGCCGCGAGTACGGCCCTGCTGCAATACGAAATCGATACCGAACTGCAGGACCTGGCTGAACGCTACGGCGAAGCCGACGCCGTGCTGGCGTATCGCGCCTGCGCCGATGCCATTCCCAAACTGCGCCGGATCGCGCGCCGCTTCCGCGGCATCGACTTCCAGCCGATGCGCAGCCTCTACTACGCAAGCCACTGGTACCACCGCTCGCGCCTGCTCGCCGAGGCGGCGCTGCGCAGGAAACACGGCTTCGACCTGCGCGTCCTCGACACAGACGAGGTGCAGCGCGATTTCGGCATCGACGCGCCGGTGGCGATCCTCACCGCGCTCGCCGCCGAGACCGATCCCTATCAGATGGCGCACCGCCTGCTCGCCGATGTCGTGCGCAACGGCGGTCACGTGTTCGATCGCACGGCGATGGCCGAGTTCACGCCACGCAAGCGCGACGTGCTCGTGCAGACCGAGGCCGGCGTGCGCATCCGCGCGCAGCACCTCGTACTCGCTGCCGGTTACGAGGGCCAGAAGCTTCTCGACGAAAAAGTCGCGAGCAATCGCAGCAGCTACGCGTTCGTCACCGACCCGCTCGAAGGCGGTCTCGGTCCGCTGCGCGATTGCCTGGTGTGGGAATCGGCACGGCCGTACCTCTACGTGCGGCGCACCGGCGACGAGCGCGTGCTGGTCGGCGGCGAAGACGACGCGATCGATATTCCGCTCAAGCGAGATGCCTTGGTCCTGCGCAAATCCGCGAAGTTGCTGGGCAAGGCCCGCGCGCTGTTTCCGGCACTCGACCTGCAGCCCGCGTTCGCCTGGGCCGGCACGTTTGCCGAGACCGCGGATGGGTTGCCGTTCTTCGGCCCGCATTCGCAGCATGGACCGCGCGTCCATTTCGCGATGGCCTACGGCGGCAACGGCATCACCTACAGCCTGATCGGCGCCGAGCTGCTGCGCGAGCGGATCGCCGGCCGCGAGCATCCGTGCGCCGAACTGTTTTCGTTCGCGCGCCTGTAGCGGCAGTAGACTCCCGGCCCCACGAAAGCGACAAGCCCTTGCAGCCCTTGCGAGCAACGACCATTGCGTCATTTCCCACGAAAGCGGCAAGCCATTGCAGCCCTTGCGAGCAACGACTATTGCGTCACTCCCGCAAAAGCGGGAATCCATCGCAGCCTTTGCGAGCAAGATCACAGTGGCTTCCCGCGTTCGCGGGAATGACGACGTGTGAGATGGTTGTTCTATCGTCTTTGCTCCACGTGACTGGCGTGCAAACCGGCAAGTTGGATGCGCGTCCCCGTCTATTGCGTCATTCCCGCGAACGCGGGAATCCATCGCAGGCCCTTGCGAGCAAGATCACAGTGGATTCCCGCGTTCGCGGGAATGACGACGTGTGGGTTGGGTCGTTCGATAGCGCCTGCTCGAAGTGCCTCGTCGCGAATACCGCCGGCCGCTCTGCGCCGCGCCATGCCGCTGCTGTCCGTCCATGTCGGCCCGAACGAGCGAGCAAGGCAAGTCCCCCACCATCGCCGTCATTCCCGCGAACGCGGGAATCCATCGCAGGCCCTTGCGAGCAAAATCACAGTGGATTCCCGCGTTCGCGGGAATGACGACGTGTGGGCTGGGTCGTTCGATAGCGCCCGCTCGAAGCGCCTCGTCGCGAATACCGCCGGCCGCTCTGCGCCGCGCCATGCCGCTGCTGTCCGTCCCATGTCGGCCCGAACGAGCGAATAAGGCAAACCACCCACCATCGCCGTCATTCCCGC
>DASWPR010000099.1:0-10741 GCA_036398455.1 Dokdonella sp. | reverse complement strand
CCGAGGTATCGATGAAGTTCTTGGTCTTGTAGCGCGTCTCGGCGTCGACGCGCGTGTACAGGCTGTCCGCGGCCGGCTTGAAGATGCCGTAGGCGCTGGCGCGCGTGATGACCGCGACGACCGCGATCCAGGGGCCGCCGAAGACGATCAGGCCGCCCAGCATCAGCGCCTTGACCAGGCCGTCGAGCGCGAGCGCCGGGGCAGGGCCGAAGCGCACCATCAGTGCGCGCGCAACGCCGAGCTGCAGGGCCATCTGCAGAAGATTGGTGCCGAGGTCGATGCTGGCGGCGAAATTCGTGCGCGCTTCCGGCGTGTGGTACGTCGCGCCGCTGTAGTCGGCGAGCAGCGAATAGATGACCGTGCCGACGGCGTCGCCGAGCAGCATCAGCAGGGCGAAGCGGCGCATCAGCGGCGATTGGATCGTCTGCACCGCGCCGGCGAGGATGCCGCCGCCGATCACGCGCGCGTCGCGTCGTTCGTCGCCAGCCACCGGATGGCGCATCGCCCAGCGCGACAGCAGGACGATGCATACGATCGACAGCGCGAGCAGCAATGCGGATATCACCAGCAGGCCGGATACGCCGACCAGGAAAACGAATGCCTTCGTCAGCGCCGGCCCGGCGATCGCGCCGATCGCGCCGCCGAGCGCGATGATCGGAAACAGCCGGTGCGCCTGCTCCGCATCGAACAGGTCGGCCATGAAGCTCCAGAACACCGACACCACGAACAGGTTGAATACGCTGCCCCAGACGAAGAACGCGGTGCCGAGCACGCGCGCGTCGATCGACGCCTGCATGCGGAAGAACGGCACGAAGGCGAGCATCACGATGATGCAGACGATGTACACGATCGGCACGAAGCGGCGGCGCGGGAATCGTGCGACGAGCGAGCCGAACAACGGCGCCAGCGCGAGCGTGACGACGAACGTCGCGGCGTAGAAAATCGGCAGCGCCGCCGACCCGACCGCGGCGGAAAGCTGATCGCGCACCGGCCGGATCACGTAGTACGCGGCGAGGACGCAGAAGAAGTACACGAAGGACACGCCGACGGCGAACCATTCGTGACGCTGGATGGCGGGACGAGTCGGCAAGCGCGCGGGAATCTGCGGAAAGAGCCGAAGCCTAGCATGCGCGCGCACCTGTCGATGTGACGGCATAATCGACCGATGCAGGCTCGTCTTTCCGGCATCCATGTGTTCCCGATCAAGTCCTGCGCTGCGCTCTCGCTCGACGAAGCGAAGGTCGGCATGCGCGGCCTCGCCGGCGACCGCCGCTGGATGATCGTCGATGCCGCCGGAACGTTCGTGACCGGCCGCCAGCAGCCGCGCCTGACCCAGGTTCGCGCCGTGCCCGAGGCCGATGCGCTCGCGCTGAGTGCGCCGGGCGCTCCGCCGCTGCGCCTGCAAGCGCCCATCGGCGAAGCGCGCGTCGATACGGCGGTGTGGGGCACTCCGCTGCGTCCGCTGGCAGCGGCCGACGCAGCCCATGCCTGGATCAGCGCGGTGCTGGGCATGCCGGCACGATTGGTCTACATGGATGAAGCCTGCCTGCGCGCAGTCGATGCCGACTACGCGCAAGCGGGCGACGTCGTCAGCTTCGCCGATGGCTTTCCGCTGCTGCTGATCTCGCAAGCCGCACTCGATGTGCTCAATGCGAAGCTGGCGCAGCCGGTGCCGATGCTGCGCTTTCGCCCGAACCTGGTCGTCGCCGATACCGCGGCGCATGCGGAGGATGGCTGGAAGCGCATCCGCGTCGGCGAGGTGGAGTTCGATGTGGTCAAGCCGTGCACGCGCTGCGTGTTCACCACGGTGGACATCGAGCGCGGCGAATTCGATGCTTCCGGCGAGCCGCTGCGCACCCTGGTCGGCTACCG
Organism: Dokdonella sp.; assembly: GCA_036398455.1. Taxonomy (GTDB): domain Bacteria; phylum Pseudomonadota; class Gammaproteobacteria; order Xanthomonadales; family Rhodanobacteraceae; genus Dokdonella_A. The sequence continues at coordinate 8,869 of DASWPR010000099.1, read as the reverse complement.
GCGCGGTCCGAAAGGCGTGACGTTCGGGCAGAACCTGATCCCGCGCCGCCTCGGCAGGGTGCGTATTGGCGATGCGGTCGAGGTTCTGGAGTGATGGCTCTAGCGGCAGCGCCTACGCTGCGGCGATGAGCGCCGACGCTACGTCCAAGACCTACGACTACCTCATCGTCGGCGCAGGGTCGGCCGGCTGCGTGCTGGCGAACCGACTGAGCGCGAATCCGGCGAATCGCGTACTGCTGCTCGAAGCCGGTGGACGCGACTGGCATCCATTCATCCATATGCCGGCGGGCCTGGCCAAGCTGGTCGACAACCGCCGCATCAACTGGAATTACGAAACCGAGCCCGAGCCGAACCTCGACGGCCGCCGCCTGTGGTGGCCGCGCGGCAAGGTGCTCGGCGGTTCCAGTTCGATCAACGCGATGTGCTACACGCGCGGCGCGCCCGGCGACTACGACGACTGGGCGCGGCACAGCGGCGACCCGCGCTGGAACTGGGCGAACGTGCTGCCGGTGTTCCGCCGCGGCGAGGCGAACACGCGCGGAGCCGATGCGTTCCACGGCGCCGACGGTCCGCTCGCGGTGGCCGACCTGCGTCATCGCAATGTGCTGTCGCAGGCGTTCGTCGAGGCCGCCGTCGCGGCAGGCCATGCGCGCAACACGGATTTCAACGGCGCGTCGCAGGCGGGCTTCGGCGACTACCAGGTCACGCAGAAGAACGGCGCGCGCTGTTCGGCGGCGGTCGCCTATCTGAACCCGGCGCGTGCGCGCTCGAACCTGCGCATCGAAACCGCTGCGCTGACCACGCGCGTGCTGCTCGACGGCAGGCGCGCCGTCGGTGTCGAGGTACGCCGGCGCGGTCGCAGCGAACGCATCGAAGCGGGCTGCGTGATCCTTGCCGGCGGCGCGATCAATTCGCCGCAACTGCTGCTGCTGTCGGGCATCGGTCCGGCCGAGCACCTGCGCGAACACGGCGTCGCGATCGCGCAGGACCTGCGCGGCGTCGGCGCGAACCTGCAGGATCATCTGGACGTCTTCACGCTGGTGCGTTCCACGCGACCGGTCAGCTACGACAAGATCAACGACGCGGCGGTCGCGCTGCAATTCCTGTTCAGGCGCAGCGGCATCGGCACGTCGAACATCGCCGAAGCTGGCGGCTTCGTGCGCTCGCGCCACGCGCCCGACGCGCGCTGCGACCTGCAGTTTCATTTCGTGCCGGCCCTGCTCGACCAGCATGGCCGCCATCGCCTGGAAGGCTTCGGCTATACCGTGCACGCCTGCGCGCTGCGGCCGAAGAGCCGCGGCACGATCCGCCTGCGCTCGGCCGACCCGGCAGCGCCGGCGGCGATCCGGCCGAACTACCTCGGCGACGTCGAAGGCCACGATCTGCAGCTGATGCTGGAAGGCGCGCGGCTGTCGCGCGAGATCTTCGCACAGGCGCCGTTTGCGGCATATCGCGGCGAGGAGATCTTTCCGGGCGCGGCGATGCAGAGCGAGGCCGACCTCGCCGCCTTCATCCGGCGCAAGGCCGAGACGATCTACCATCCGGTCGGCAGCTGCCGCATGGGCAGCGCCGACGACGCCGTCGTCGACAGCGAGCTGCGCGTGCGCGGCATCGACAACCTGCGCGTGGTCGATGCCTCGATCATGCCGAGCCTGATCGGCGGCAACACGAATGCACCGACCATGATGATCGCCGAGCGCGCGGCGGAGCTGCTGCTCGGCGCGTGAGCGCGCAGGTGCGTTGCCGGGCGGAGGCGCTGCTAGACTGCGCCAGGGCCATCAGGGGAAGCGCCGCGCATCGCGTGGCGCCACGGGAATGGAAGAACTCGTCGCTGCGCCATCGGAGCCACCACCGCCCCTGCCGCCGCCGCAGTTGCCGCCGCCTCTGCGCGCGCGTGCGGCGGTCGAACGGCGGTTCGAGTTCCGCGGCGATGCGCGCGAATATTTCCGCATCTGGGTGGTCAACCTGGCACTCGGCATCGTCACGCTCGGCCTCTACTCGGCCTGGGCGAAGGTGCGCAGCGAGCGCTATTTCTACGGCAATACGCGCCTCGACGGCGTGCCGTTCGAGTACCTCGCCAAGCCGTGGCCGATCCTCAAGGGACGGCTGATCGCCTTCGTCCTGTTCGGCGGCTACGTGCTGGCCGGGCAGTTCAGCGTGAAGCTGCAACTGGGCCTGGCGGGTGTGATTGCCGTGCTGGCACCGTGGCTGCTGGTGCGCGGCGCCGCGTTCCGCGCGCGCTATTCGTCGTGGCGCGGCCTGCGTTTCCGCTTCGAGGCGGACTACCGCCAGGCCTACGCGCGCTACCTGCTGCTGGCGTTCCCGATCGTGCTGACGCTGGGTCTGCTGCTGCCCTACGTGAAGTTCAAGCAGAAGCAGTTCTTCGTCGAGCGGCATCATTTCGGTGGACGCGCCTTCGGTTTCGGCGCGACGGCGGGCGCGTTCTACCCGCCGTACCTGATCGCCTGGGCGGTGATGATCGGCTGGGTCATCGTCATCTCGATAGGCGCGGGGGTAGCCATCGCCACCGTCTCGGCCGGCAGGCATGCGCCGCCGCAATGGATTCCCTTCGCGGTGATGCTGCCGATGTACGCGGGTTACTTCGCGGTTTGGGCGTTTCTCGCCGCCGCACTCGCGAATGTCCTCTACAACCATGTGGAACTCGGTCCGCACCGGTTCCGTTCGAGCTTGAAGGGCAGCCGCCTGTTCGGACTCTACCTCGGCAACACGCTGGCGATCCTGCTCAGTGCGGGCCTGCTGATTCCGTGGGCGAAGGTGCGTCTGGCGCGCTATCGCGCCGAGAGCCTGTGCCTGCTGGCCGCCGGCGACCTGGCCGATTTCCACGCCGAGGCGGGCAGCGACATCGACGCGATCGCTGCCGAGATGGACGGCTTGTTCGACATCGACATCGGCCTGTGAGCGACGCCGTGGACGAACGTTTCGAGGGCACCTATTTCGATGGCCGCGACGGTCGCGCGCACGCGGTCGTGCTGCGCCGCGTCGGCAGCGCGCATTTCATCGTGGAAGGCGACGGACTGCGGCGCAGCGGCGCGTTGCGCAGCATCGTGCCGACGCCGCGCCTGGCGCGCATCGCGCGCACGCTCGAATTCGCCGACGGCGCGCGCCTGCAGCTCGCCGACGATGCGCCGATCGATGCCTGGTTCGCGCGGCAGGATCGGCTGCAGGCGCTGGTCGATCGGCTGGAGCGGCACGCGCATGCGGTTGCCGCAGCGATCCTCGTCTGCGTCGGCGCTCTCGCGTTCGGCGCGATCTGGGGCGTGCCGTGGCTCGCCGACCGCATTGCCACGCACATTCCGGCCGGCGTCGAGCACGCGCTCGGCGAGCAGGTGCTGGCGAGCCTCGACCGCTTCGGCATGAAGGCGAGCGCGCTGGAGCGGGCGCGCCAGGACGAACTCGCCGCGCGCTTCGGTGCGCTCGTGCAGGGACTCGACGGCGCGGCCGGCTATCGCGTCGAATTCCGCGATGCGCCCGGCGTGGGTGCGAACGCATTCGCGCTGCCGGGCGGTACCGTCGTGGTCACCGATCAGCTGGTCGCGCTGTTCTGCGACGACCGCGAGTTCGATGCCGTCGTCGCGCACGAGATCGGCCACCAGCAGAACCATCACACGCTGCGCCAGACCTTGCGCGGTTCGATGATCGCGATCGTTGCGGCGTTGTTCGCCGGCGACGTCAGCTCGGCCGGCGCGGTCGTCGTGGCGGTGCCGACGTTCCTGCTCGACAGCCACTATTCGCGCGAGTTCGAGGACGAGGCCGACCACTTCGCGCTCGATCTGCTGGTCAGGCACGAGGAAACGCCATATTGGTTCGCCGCGGCGATGCGCAGCCTGCAGGCGACGCATCCGGAGGCGGGCGGGATGGCTTATCTGGCGAGTCACCCGCCGACACTGCAGCGCATTGCCCTGGCCGACGATGCCGCCGATGCCTATGCGAAGCAGCGTCCGCTGTCCTGTCCGGGCGGCGTGTGCCAAGGCGAGCGTCGCGGCGAGTTGCCGTGCACGGCGAAGGCCGATGCGACGACGGATGATGGCGACGACGGGGACGACGATCCGCCGCAGAGCTGCAGCGGCCACGAACAGTAGCCGCTGCGCGATCGCAAACGTGCCTACCAAACGTGCCTACAGCGCCTGTTCGAATTCGGGCACGAGCTTGAACAGGTCGCCGACGAGGCCGAAGTCGGCAATCTCGAAGATCGGCGCCTCGGCATCCCTGTTGATCGCGACGATGGTACCGGCGTCCTTGATGCCGGTCAGGTGCTGGATCGCGCCGGAAATACCGATCGCGACGTACAGGTCGGGCGCGATGATCTTGCCGGTCTGGCCGACCTGCAGATCGCTCGGCACGTAGCCGGCGTCGACGGCTGCGCGCGAGGCGCCGACGGCGGCGCCGAGCTTGTCGGCGAGCGCGTAGATGATCTTGAACGCATCCGCCGAACCGAGCGCGCGACCGCCCGAGACCACGCGCGCGGCGCCTTGCAGGTCGGGGCGATCGCTGCTGCCCTGCACGAGTTCGACGAAGCGCGTGTGCGTCGGCAGCGCGACATCCAGGCTCAACGCTTCGACCGGCGCGCTGCCGCCGCTGCCGGCCGCGGCGTACGACGCGGTGCGCACGGTCGCCACCACGGTCTGCGCCGGCGGCGCTTCCACCGTGACGATCGCGTTGCCGGCATAGATCGGACGCTTGAACGTGTGCGTGCCTTCCACCGCCATGATGTCGGAGACCTGGGCGACGCCGAGCAGGGCGGCAACGCGCGGCGCGAGATCCTTGCCGAACGTCGTCGACGGCGCCAGCACGTGCGTGTAGCCGTTCTTCGCGACGGCGGCGACCTGCGGCGCGAGCACGGCGGCGAGGGCGTGCGCATTCTCGGCGCGCGCCACCGTCAGCACCTTCGCGACGCCGTCGATCCTGCCGGCTTCCGCGCCGACGCCGGCCGCGTCGGCGGCGAGCACGAGCACGTCGATCGACTCGGCCTGGAGTTCCCTGGCGCAGCTCACGCAGCGCGCGGTGCTGCTGTTGAGCTTGCCGTCCAGGTGTTCGGCGATGATCAGGATCTTGCTCATCGGACCAGTCCTTTCGCTTTCAATGCGGACACCAGTTCGGCGACGTCCTTGACCATGACGCCCTTGCTGCGCTTCGCCGGCGCTGCGTACTGCGTGGTCTTCAGGTGATTGCCGGATTCGACGCCGAGGTCGGCCAGCTGCAGGGTCTCGATCGGCTTCGCCTTCGCCTTCATGATGTCCGGCAGCTTGATGAAGCGCGGTTCGTTCAGGCGCAGATCCGTGGTGATCACCGCCGGCAGGTCGACCTCGATCGTTTCCAGGCCGGCATCGACTTCACGCGTCACTTTCGCCGTTTCGCCGGCGACGTCCACCTTCGAGGCGAAGGTCGCCTGCGGGCGGTCCCACAGCGCGGCGAGCATCTGGCCGGTCTGGTTGCAGTCGTCGTCGATCGCCTGCTTGCCGAGCAGCACGAGTCCGGGCTGCTCCTTCTCGATCAGCTTGAGGAACACGCGCGCGGCGGTGAGCGGCTGCACCGCTTCGGTGGTGACGACGTGGATCGCGCGATTGGCGCCCATGGCGAGGCCGTTGCGCAGGTGCGCCTGGGCATCGGCCGGGCCGATCGTGGCGACGATCACGTCGCTGGCGACGCCCTTCTCGCGCAGGCGCAGCGCTTCTTCCAGCGCGATGTCATCGAACGGATTGGCCGACAGCTTGACGCCGTCGGTGACGACGCCCGAGCCGTTCGGCTTGACCTGGATGCGGACGTTGTAATCGACCACGCGCTTGTAGGCGACGAGGATTTTCATGCACTGGCTTCCCGGATGGCCGCGCGATTCGCGGCGTGGCGACGTGGGTTCGTGAACGCGCAATTATAGCCGGGTTCGCCGTTCAAGCCGTCGCCGCAGGCGCCTCGATGCGGGCGGACGCCGGCGCGGGCAGCGTTTCGTCGAGGCGCAGGCTGAGGCATTTGACCGCACCGCCGGCCTTGAGGAATTCGGAAACGTCGACCTCGATCGTCGAGTAGCCGGCCGCGCGCAGCCGCTCGCGCAGCGCCGGCGAGGCGCGGTTGAGCACGACATGGGCATCGACGTTCATCGCGTTGCAGGCGAAGGCGAGCGCATCCTCCTCGCCGACCGCGATGCGCCGATGCGCCGGCACGTGCGCGGCGATGGCCGCGCGCCCGGCGTCGTCGAACGCCGCCGGGTAGTACAGCAGGTCGCCGCCGGCGAGCGGGCAGAAACACGTATCGAGGTGATAGAAGCGCGGATCGACCAGACGCAGCGGCACCACCTCGACGCCGAGCAGGGCCTGCAGCGGCGCCGCAGCCGCATCGCCCGAGCGATGCCCGTGGCCGAACCACAGGCGCGGCTCGGCGCGATCGAACAGCGCGTCGCCGGCGCCCTCGAATGCGACGCCGGCGGGCAACGCACGCAGCGTGTAGCCATGCGCCTGGAACCAAGCTTCGTCGTGCGCTTCCTCGCCGCGGCGTTCGGCGTGCAGGAAGCGGCTCGGCACGAAGAGGTTGCCGAGCAGGAGTCCCGCGTTGGCCGTGAATACGAGGTCCGGCAGGCCGGCGACCGGCGCCTGGCACTCGATCTCGGCCAGCGTCGCCAGCGTGTCGCGCAGCGTCTGCCATTGCCGGCGTGCGCGCGCGGCGTCCGCCTCGCCAAGATGGCCCTGCATCCACGGATTGATGATGTAGCTGACGTCGAAGTGATCGGGTGGACACATCAGCAGGCGTGCGCGTGCGGGCATCGGCGAAGGTTCCGGAGGCGAGGCTCCGATGATCGCACCGGAACCGGTGCGGCGTCAGCCGGCTGCGCGAACCAGGCGCCGCCCGATCGCCTGCGCGAAGCGCGCGGCCGAGCCTGCGGCGGTGGCGAAGAACAGCGAAGGCTCGGCGAGTTCGAGCTCGAGCACGCGCGGGGCGCCGTCGGCGTCGTGGATCAGGTCGACGCGCGCATACAGCAGCGGGCCGTCGAACGGGATCGCAGCGAGCGTGCGCGCGGCCAGCGCCCGCTCGGCCATGTCCGGCGTGCGCGCGGTGATGTGCTCGGCGGCGAACAGCGCGCGCGTCGCGTCTTCGCCCAGGCGCAGCAGCGGTCCCTTACGGATCGCGTGACTGAAGGTGCCGTCGACATGGATCAAGGCGGTTTCGCCGTGCGCATCCACGCGATCGAGATAGGGCTGCAGAACCGCGCTGCGTCCGCTGCGCAGCAGCGCATCCAGATGCGCCAGCGCCGCCGCGTGGTCCTCGCGCGCATGCCGTCGGGCGTCGCGCGAACCGGCGCCGACGGCCGGCTTGATGACGAACTCCCGTGCCTGCGCCTGCGTGTCGAGAAAGCGCGCGAGTGCCGCAGCGGCATCTTCGCCGGGCTCGGCGAACGCGCTCGGCACGATCGCGACGCCGGCCTGCTCGAGCACGGCCAGGTAGTGCTTGTCGGTATTCCAGCGCACGACCTCGAGGGGATTGAGCAGCTCGGTCTGCGCGGCGGCGCGGGCCAGCCACGCGAGGAACTCGGGCAGGCGCTGGGTGTAGTCCCAGGTCGAACGCAGCACGGCCAGCGCGTAGCGCGACCAGTCGGCCGCGCCGTCGTCCCAGGCGACGATGTCGAAGGCGAGGCCGGTCTCGTGCAGCGCGGCGGCGAGCGGTGCGAGATCGTCGTCCAGATCGCGCGCCGCCGCAGCGGTGACCAGCGCGATGCGCGCCGCAGCGGCGCCGTGGCTCATGCCTCGTCGCCGAGGAAATGCAGTTGCGTCTGCTCGCGCTTGGCGGCATACATCGCGAGGTCGGCGGCGTGGATCATCGCCTCGCTGTCCTCGCCGTGCAGCGGGTACAGCGCGACGCCGAGGCTGCCGCGGATCTGCACGCCGACATTGCTGCCGCTGGTGCGCGACTGCACGTCGTAGGGTTCGAAGATCGATCGCGCGATCGCGTTCGCGCGGTCGGCCGCCGATTGCGCATCCTCCACGTCGAGGATCACCGCGAACTCGTCGCCGCCGAGGCGGGCGACGGTCTCGTTGTAGCGCAAGCCGCTGCGCAGGCGGTTCGCGATCAGCTTGAGCAGGTCGTCGCCGGCCTGGTGGCCGTAGTTGTCATTGATCGGCTTGAAGCCGTCGATATCGAGATAGGCCAGCGCGAAGCGCGTGTTGTCGGCGCGCGCACGCGCGATCGCCGCTTCCAGCCGCGCCATGAACAGCAGGCGGTTGGCGAGGCCGGTGAGGCCGTCGTGATGGGCGAGATGGCGAACCTGTTCCTCGGCCGTGCGGCGCTCCTGGATTTCGCGCTCGAGCTGGCGGTTGCGTTCGGAAAGATCCGACAGCGCGCAGCGCAGCGCGAGCTTGTTGCGGTAAAGCTCCAGGAAGATGCGCACCTTCGACAGCAGGATGACTTCGTTGAGCGGCTTGGTGATGTAGTCGACCGCGCCGAAGCTGTAGCCGCGCAGGCGGTTGACGTCGTCGGCGTGCGAGGCGGTGACGAAGATGATCGGCGTCGAGCGCGTGCGTTCTTCGCCGGCGAGCAGGGTGGCGGCCTCGAAGCCGTTCATGTCCGGCATCTGCACGTCGAGCAGGATCAGCGCGAACTCGTGGTCGAGCGCGGCGGCGAGCACGTCGTTGCCGGTCATCGCTTCGATGATGTCGGCATCGATGCCTGCGAGCACGCGGCGCATCGCGATCAGGTTGGGGCGATGATCGTCCGCGATGAGGATTTTCGGGCGCTGGTTCAGCGTGACGTTCATGGCTGACACAACCGGTTGAGCAAGGGAGCGATCTCTTTCAGTGGAACGCAGTAGTCGGCGCCGGCGATGTCCAGCGCCGCCTGCGGCATCGCCGCGGCCTCGGCCCCTTTC
>DASWPR010000098.1:0-6703 GCA_036398455.1 Dokdonella sp. | reverse complement strand
CGCAGGGATTGGCGTGCTTGACGATCACGCAGGCCGGCGTCTTGCGGAACGCCTTGACGCATTCGAGCGCAGCGTCCGCGTCGGCGATGTTGTTGTAGGAGAGTTCCTTGCCGGCGAGCACGCGCGCCTCGGCGACGGTGCCCGGCGGAATGTTGCGCTCGACATACAGCGCCGCACCCTGGTGCGGGTTCTCGCCATAGCGCAGCGTCTGCCTGCGTTCGAACGCGAGCAGCAGGCTCGGTGCGAACGCCTCGGGCTTTTCCGCGTCCACGCGCGTGCCGAGCCAGTTCGCGACGATGCCGTCGTAGCGCGCCGTGTGCGCATAGGTTTTCGCGGCGAGGCGGCGGCGCAGCGCGAGCGAGGTGCCGCCGTGCGAGAGCGCTTCGAGCACTTCGGCGTAGTCGGTCGGATCGATCGCGACGGCGACATGCTCGTGGTTCTTGGCGGCCGCGCGCAGCATGGCCGGACCGCCGATGTCGATATTCTCGATCGCGTCGGCGAACGTGCAGTCCGGCGACGCGGTGACTTCGTCGAACGGATAGAGGTTGACGACGAGCAGGTCGATCGGCGCGATGCCGTGCTGGTCCATCACGGCGTCGTCGATGCCGCGACGACCGAGCAGGCCGCCGTGCACGCGCGGGTGCAGCGTCTTGACGCGGCCGTCCATGATTTCCGGAAAGCCGGTGAGCGAACTCACGTCGGTGACCGGCAGGCCGGCGGCACGCAGCGCCTTGGCGGTTCCGCCGGTCGAAAGCAGGGCGACGCCGAGCGAGTCGAGGCCGCGCGCGAGGTCGATCAGGCCGGCCTTGTCGGACACGCTGAGCAGCGCGCGCCGCACCGGAGCGAGAGTGTCGTCGAACATGGGTTCACACGGGCCGCGGAAAGCAAGGAAGTATAGCGGTGCCGGCGCCGGATGTTCAGTCGGCGAGGCCGTATTGCTGCAGCTTCTTGCGCAAGGTCGCGCGATTGATGCCCAGGGCCGCCGCGGCCTTGCTCTGGTTGCCGCCGTACCACGCCATCACCTCGCGCAGCAGCGGCGACTCCACTTCGCTCATCACCAGCGCGTGCAGGCCTTCGCCGGGCTCGGATTCGACATCGGCCAGATAGCGTCGCACCGCACGCGCGACACACTCGCGCAGCGCCGGTTGCAACAGGGAATCGTGCACACCTTCGGCGCGCGACAGACTTACGGCATTCACAGCGGCATGGCCCCTTTGGATTAACGCGCTTCCTTGAGCGGGCCGATGTGCATATCGGGATGCACACGGGGAAGGGATATTAGCGCCGCGATCGTGCCTTGGTAAGTCCTTGCATCGTGAAATATTCGGTCGATGATGAACGAAAACACGCGATGCCTTCTGCAGTCGCCACTTGCGCAACGCTGTTCATGCATTCGCTGAGAAGAGATGCCGAAGCGCGCGAAGTCCCAGCGTCATTCGAACTTGAACTCGAAGGCGACGGCATTGCGTCCTGGATCGGCGACTTCGAACACCAGCGCGGTGCTGGCGCCGGCGGCGAGTCCGCTCGCGATCACGCGCGCGTCGCTGAGGTATTCGCGCGGCTGGAAGCGGCGCATCGCGACGCGGTTCTCGTCGAGATCGGACAGCGCGATCTCGACCGTCGGATAGGGCTGCGCGAACGCCGCGTCGTTGCGCAGCGTCGCCGAGATGATCAGGGCGCCGGACACCGACGGATGCGGGCGGATGTCGCGCGACAGCAGGGCGAGCGTGCTCGGATCGTGACGCAGCGGCAGGTGGCAGCCGAGCTTCGCGCAGAGCGGTTCGAGCAGCGCACGTGCGCGCGCTTCGTCGATCCAGCTGGCGCGGTCGGCCCAGGCGATCTGGCCGAGCAGGACCAGCAGCAGCAGCGCGCTGCCGGCCAGCCAGCGTCCGCTGCGCGGTGCGCGCGCACGCCGCCGCGCGGCAGCGAAGGCGGGCAGCGAAGACCGCTCGGTCGCGCGTCCGCGATCGGCCGGCTCGGCGAACAGCGAAGTCTGCGCGGGACTGGGACGGAACACCGGCAGATCGAGCTGGGGCGGCGCGAGCTGGATCGAATGCACGTCGAGCCGCTCGATCGGTTCGGGCGGCAACTGCTCGGTCAGCGTGCGCAATGCGTCGAACATGGCCGAGCAGTGGCCGCAGCGCACGTTGCCGTGCGCCGCACCGAGATCGGTGCCGCCGAGCTTGAATACGGTCAGGCAGTCGGGGCATTGCGTGAACATGCGTCGATTGTAGGTGCGGCAGGTGCCGTGCGGCGAGACGTGCGGCGCGAATCGCGAGCGTCGCGGCGCTCGCGGCCGCTCAGGCGCGGCGTGTGCCGCTGATGCGCACCCAGTCTTCGCGGGTCGCGACGACGAGGTCGGCGAACCCTTCGCCGTAGCGCTCGACCAGTTCGGCGGCCTGTCCCTGCAGGATGCCCGACAGCGCGAAAGGCGCGCCCGGCTTCAGGCAGGCGGCGAAGCGCGCTGCAAGCTGCGCGAGCGGGCCGGCGAGGATGTTGGCGACCAGCACGTCGGCTGCGATCGGCTCGAAGTCTTCCGGCGCGTACAGGTCCAGATGCTGCGTGATGCCGTTGCGCCCGGCGTTGTCGTGGCTCGACGCCAGCGCCTGCGGGTCGTTGTCGATGCCGATCACGTGCGCGGCGCCGAGCTTCAGCGCGGCGATCGCGAGCACGCCGGAACCGCAGCCGTAGTCGATCACCTGCTTGCCGGCCAGGTCGATGCCGTCGAGCCATTCCAGGCACAGCGCCGTGGTCGGATGCGTGCCGGTGCCGAACGCCAGGCCGGGATCGAGGCGCACGACGACGCTGTCGCCGTCGCCTTCGGGCGGCTCGATGTTCGATGGATAGATCCACAGGCGGCGGCCGAAGCGCATCGGCTGGAACTGATCCATCCACACGCGTGTCCAGTCCTGGTCGGCGACTTCGCGGAACACGATGCGCTCCGGCGCCAGGTCAGGCACCAGGTCGGTCAGCACATGCACCAGGCCGGTGCGGTCGCTGTCGGCGTCGAACAGCGCGGACAGCGAGATCTCGCCCCACACCGGCGTCTCGCCGACACCGGGTTCCAGGATTGCGCGCTCGTTCGGCGTGTCGGCCTCGGCATCGAGCAGGGTCACCGCCAGCACGCCGATTTCCTCCAGCGCCAGTTCGATGCGCTCCTGGTCGGAGGCGTGGATCGTGAGGGAGAGTTCGAGCCACATCAGGCAGGGGACCGGCGAAGGGGAACTAGGGGAAGTCGAGGTGCGGCGCGTGCCGTGCGTCTTTCTCTTCAGCAGGAGGCAACGTGCCTGCGGTGCGATGAGCGGTTCATCCGAGGCCGATCGCCTTTTCCTTCGCTTCCGCGATGCGCCGCTCGAGGTAGTGGATGTTCTGCCCGCCGGCCTGGAAACCGCCGTCGGCAAGGATGCGCTGCTGCAGCGGAACGTTGGTCTTGATGCCCTCGACGACCATCTCCGACAGCGCGATGCGCATGCGCGCGATCGCGGTGGCGCGGTCGCGGCCGTGCACGATCAGCTTGCCGATCATCGAGTCGTAGTTCGGCGGTATGCGGTAGCCGTCGTAGACATGCGTGTCGACGCGCACGCCGGGACCACCGGGCGCTTCGAAGCGCTTCACGGTGCCGGGGCTCGGCATGAACGTGTCCGGGTCTTCGGCGTTGACGCGGCACTCGATCGCGTGGCCGCTGAACTTGATGTCTTCCTGGCGCAGCGAGAGTTTCTCGCCGGCCGCGATCAGCAGCTGCTCGCGCACCAGATCGGTGCCGGTGATCAGTTCGGTCACCGGATGCTCGACCTGGATGCGCGTGTTCATCTCGATGAAATAGAAGCGGCCGTTCTCGAACAGGAACTCGAACGTGCCGGCGCCGCGGTAGCCGATGCGCAGGCAGGCCTCGACGCAGACCTTGCCGATCTCGGCGCGCTGTTCCGGCGTGATGCCCGGCGCAGGCGCTTCCTCGACGACTTTCTGGTGGCGCCGCTGCATCGAGCAGTCGCGCTCGCCCAGATGGATCGCATTGCCCTGGCCGTCGGCCAGAACCTGGATCTCGATGTGGCGCGGATTCTCGAGAAATTTCTCCATGTAGACCTGGTCGTTGCCGAACGCCGCCTTGGCTTCCGACTTGGTCATCATGATCGCGTTGTTGAGATGCGCCTCGGTGTGCACCACGCGCATGCCGCGGCCGCCGCCGCCGCCGGCCGCCTTGATGATCACCGGGTAGCCGATCTCGCGCGCCACCTTGGTGTTGGCGATCGCATCGTCGCCGAGCGGCCCGCCGGAACCCGGAACGCACGGCACGCCGGCCGCCTTCATTGCCTTGATCGCCTCGACCTTGTCGCCCATCAGGCGGATCACGGCGGGCGTCGGGCCGATGAAGATGAAGCCGGATTTCTCCACGCGTTCGGCGAAGTCCGCATTCTCGGAAAGAAAGCCGTAGCCGGGATGGATCGCCTGCGCGTCGGTGACCTCGGCCGCCGCGATGATTGCCGGCACGTTGAGGTAGCTGTCCGCCGCGGCGGCAGGCCCGATGCAGACCGACTCGTCGGCCATGCCGACGTGTTTGAGGTTGCGGTCGACGGTCGAGTGCACGGCGACCGTGCGGATGCCGAGCGTGTGGCACGCGCGCAGTACACGCAACGCGATCTCGCCGCGATTGGCGATGACGACTTTGTCTAGCATGGGTTGGGTTGCCTCAGCCGATCACGAACATCGGCTCGTCGAACTCGACCGGCTGGCCGTTGTTGACGAGGATCGCCAGCACGTTGCCGCTGACGTCGGCTTCGATCTGATTGAACATCTTCATTGCTTCGATGATGCCGAGCGTGTCGCCGGCCTTGACCGCCTGGCCGACTTTCACGAACGGTGCCGATTCCGGCGTCGCCGAGGCGTAGAAGGTGCCGACCATCGGCGCGGTGACCACGTGGCCGTCGGGCAGCGCCTTGCCGGCCGGCGTCGACGCCGGCGAGGCCGCTGCAGGGGCGGCAGCCGGAGCGGGGCTGTCGACACGCACCTGCTGCGGCATCGCGGCCGCCTGCGGCAGCGCCTGCACCATGCCCTTGGGGATGCGCGACAGGCGCACGATTTCCTCGCCTTCCTTGATCTCGAGTTCGGCGAGATTGGATTCTTCGAGCAGGTCGATGAGTTTCTTGATCTTGCGCAGGTCCATGCGGACTCCAGGCTGAAAGTCGATATCGGGGTCAGGCGCCGAGTCGGCGTACGGCCGCGTTCAGCGCGAGGCGGTAGCTGTCCGCGCCGAAGCCGGCGATGACGCCGACGGCGATGTCGGAAAAGTACGAATGCCGGCGGAAGGCTTCGCGTGCATGCACATTGCTGAGATGCAGCTCGATGAACGGGATCGCGACGGCGGCCAGCGCATCGCGCAGCGCGATGCTGGTATGGCTGAAACCGCCCGGGTTGATCAGGATGAATGCGGTGCCGTCGTTTGCGGCAGCCTGCACCCGGTCGATCAGCACGTGCTCGGCGTTCGATTGCAACGCCACCAGTTCATGGCCGCCCGCCGCCGCCAGGCTGATCAGGTCGGCGTCGATTTCGGCCAGGGTCGTACGGCCGTAGACCTCCGGCTCGCGTGAGCCGAGCAGGTTGAGATTGGGGCCATGCAGGACCAGGATCTTCGCCACGGGCACGCTGCGCGAAAAAGGGCGGCTAGTCTGGCCGAGGCCGTGCGTTGTGTCCAGTTCGACGACGTTTGACTGAAAATTGCCGAGATTGAGCTACAAATACGGGGCCAGCCAGCGTTCCAGGCTGGTTTGGCTGAATTCGCCGAAGTGCTGCGCGAGGACGCGTCCGTCGCGCCCGATCAGCACTGTGTAAGGCAGTACGCTGCGCGTGTTGCCATAGTCGAACGACAGATCGTCGCCGCGCTGGGGGTCGTCGACCAGCACCGGATACGTCACCGGGGACTGTTTAAGGAAGGCCTGCGTTGCCGCATCCGTATCGGCGGCGATGCCGATAATCTGCACGCCCTTGGCGGCATAGCGCTGCTGACTGCGCTCGAGCAGCGGCATTTCCTCGCGGCACGGGCCGCACCAGCTGGCCCAGAAATTCAGCACGATCAGTTTTCCGTCCCACTCTGACAATTTGCGCGGAATACCCTTCAAATCAGACCGCTGAAAATCCGTTCGCGCGTTGCCGATTCCCGCAAACGGGGATTTTTGAAGGGCGGGGCCATTCGCCGACGGCTGCAGCCACAGACTCGCCAGCAGCCCGATCGAAGCGCTGGCTAGCGCAATTGTCACTATTAGTAAATTTAAACGATTGAACATGGGGTGCGTGGACTTTGGCCTGTAACTTGCGTAGAAGACGGTCAGCAGCTTGGGGGGCCTGACATTGCGGTCAATCGCCAGATTCGCCGCTTTGCCGTCCCAATCACGCGATCTGCGGGATCGAGTCCGCCTATGACTTCGTCCGGCGAAGCGCCGGTCCCTGCTGCGGACCCAACGCATAACGATAGCAAGAACCCCAAGGATTCCGCCTTGTCTCTTTCGCGTGCCACTTCCATTGGAAAGCCTCTGCCGCCGCCCGCCTCGCAGGGCGTCGGTATTGCGCTGGCTGTCGGCGCGCTCGCGCCGTTCGACCGCGAATGCGTACGCACCATGCTGCGAACGCTGGCGACCCATCTGAGCGCTTATTTTCGGCTGCTCGACGACAGCGACGGCGAACTCAGCCTGATCAATGACGATACCTCCGC
>DASWPR010000097.1:0-5702 GCA_036398455.1 Dokdonella sp. | reverse complement strand
CGGCGAGCGGGCGCCATGAGATCGAGCAGACGCCATTCCCGCAATGGGTGCCGCAAGACGCCGTCACTGCAGCGCGGCACTTGACGGAGGCCGAAGCGATCGCGACCTTGAGCCCGTTGTCCTTCCTGTTCGAGCGGAACCCATGACCGTCACGATCTACACGCATCCCAGTTTTCGCGAGCACGATACCGGGCCCGGCCATCCGGAGTCGCCGGCGCGGCTCGGTGCCGTGCTCGATGCGCTCGCCGACGCGCGCTTCGGCGCGCTGCCGCGGCGCGAAGCACCACGCGCGACCCGCGAACAGCTCGCGCGCGTGCATGCGGCGCGGCTGATCGACCAGGTCCTGGACGAGGATGCCCCGAACTGGCGCCAGCTCGATCCCGATACCTGGATGTCGCCGGCCTCGGCCGAGGCGGCCCTGCGCGCGGCCGGTGCGGTCGTCGCCGCCGTCGATGCGGCGATCGCCGATCCCGCGCAGCGCGCCTTCTGCGCGGTGCGCCCGCCCGGGCATCACGCAACGCCATCCACGGCAATGGGCTTCTGCCTGTTCAACAGCGTCGCGGTCGGCGCCGCCCATGCACTGGCCGCGCATGGCCTGGAACGCGTCGCGATCGTCGATTTCGACGTGCATCACGGCAACGGCACGCAGGACATCTTCTGGAGCGATGCGCGCGTGCTGTACGCCTCCTCGCACCAGTCGCCGCTGTATCCCGGCAGCGGCGGGCGCGACGAGACCGGTGCCGGCAACATCGTCAATGCCCCGCTGGCCGCCGACAGCGGCTCGGCCGCGTTCCGCGACGCCTACGAGCGCATCGTGCTGCCGGCGCTGGATGCGTTCGCTCCGCAGCTGGTGATGATCTCGGCGGGCTTCGACGCGCATCGGCTCGATCCGCTCGCCAACCTGAACCTGGAAGCCGATGACTACGCGTGGGTGACCGCGCGCCTGGTGGACCTGGCCGGCCGGCACGCGGCCGGCCGCATCGTATCGAGCCTGGAGGGCGGCTACAGCCTGACGGCGCTGCGCGAAGCGACCGCCGCGCACGTCGGCGCCCTGCTCGAAGGCGCGGCTTCTGCGTCATGAATGCCGTGCCGTTTGCTGCGCGACGGCAGTTTCGGCAAGCTAGCGGTCCTTAGCGCCCTCACAGACGGGTTTCCGTGCTGCCTATTTCTGCTCCCGCATGCCGGCGACGCTGCCTGGCGCTTGCCCTCCTGCTCGTGTTTCCGGCCATTGCACAGGCCGACGACGACGACTCGCCGAGCTGTCCGGTCGGCGTCTTCAAGTGTCCGAAGAAGCCGATCAGCTGGGAGACCTGCAAGAAGAACGACCTGCTCGACTTCTACGTGCCCGGCCTGCCGACCGAGGGCGATCGCAACAGCGTGCCGAAGGACGCCAGCGCGCTGAACGTGACCGGACCGGACAAGGCGCACTTCGTGCTGAAGGGCGAAGCGCAGATCAAGCAGCTCGACCTGCTGCTGCGCGCCGACAAGATCACCTACGACACCGAGACGACCGACTACACGGCCAGCGGCAACGTGCGCTATCAGGATCGCGGCATGCTGATGTCGGCCGACCAGGCGCAGGGCAATGCCGACCTCGATCGCTGCACGCTCGACGGCCTGCGCTACCAGTTGCTGAGTTCGCGCGGCAACGGCATCGCCCAGGTCGCGGTGATGGACGATGTGGATCACGCCAACCTGACCAACGCGACCTACTCCACCTGCGACATCGACGACCAGCAATGGGCGTTCGCCGCGCACGAGATGGAGCTGGACGAAGCCGCCGGCATCGGCACCGCGCACAGCGTGACCTTCCGCGTCCACAACGTGCCGGTGTTCTGGCTGCCGTACATGCGCTTTCCGCTCGACGATCGCCGCGAAAGCGGCTTCCTCACCCCGATGATCGGCTACAGCAGCCGGCGCGGCCTGGATGTCACCGCACCTTATTATTTCAACCTCGCGCCGAACTACGACGCCACCCTGCTGCCGCGCCTGATGACCGACCGCGGCTTCATGCTCGGCGGCGAATTCCGCTACCTGACCGACAACAATGCCGGCCAGATGAACGTGGAATACATCGGCAGCGACCGTGAAGTCGACGACGAGGAAGCGCTGTACAAGGAGAGCCTGCCGAGCACGCGCTGGTGGTACAAGTGGAAAGATGTCAGCACGCTCAGTCCGAACTGGGGCGTCGGCATCGATCTCAACCGCGTCTCCGATGACCGCTATTTCGAGGATTTCGGCCGCGGCCTGTATACCTCGGCCATCAGCTTCCTGCCGTCGAGCGGGTATCTGTACGGCCACGGCACCTGGTGGAACGCCAGCATCGGCGGCGACGAGCTGCAGATCACCGATCCGACCCTGGGCGACCAGTACACGCCCTACCGGCGCCTGCCGCGCATGACCTTCAACGCCGAGGACAACGTGCTCGGCGACCTCGTCGGCGGTGTCAATTCCGAATTCATCGACTTCTCCAAGAGCAGCTACTGGCTGCCGGGCTCGAACGGCCCGGATACGCTGCGCGTACATCCGCTCGAAGGCCAGCGGCTCGACGTATTCCCGTACCTTTCGTATCCGATCGAGACCTCGTCGTATTTCGTCCGCCCGCAGCTCGGCTACCGCTACACCGCCTACGATCTCAGCAACGTCGGCGACGATCCGTCGCAGCGGTTCGTGACCAGGAGCAGCCTGACGCGCGGCGTGCCGATCTTCAGCCTCGACACCGGCCTGATCTTCGAGCGCAGCCTGACCATCAGCGACGAGGCGTGGACGCAGACGCTGGAACCGCGCGCCTACTATCTGCGCGTGCCCTATCGCAACCAGAACGACCTGCCGGTCTTCGATACCGCCGAGATTCCCTTCAGCTTCGGCCAGCTGTTCCGCAGCAACGGCTTCGTCGGCGCGGACCGCCAGATGGACGCGAACAACCTGTCGCTGGCGCTGACCACGCGCTTCCTGGAAGACGCGACCGGTACCGAGCGCCTGTCCGCCAGCATCGGCGAGATCCGCTATTTCTCGCCGCAGCGCGTGCAGTTGCCGAATGTTCCCGCCACCGACTACTCCGGCTCGACCTACGACGGCGAAGTCGACCTGCACCTGTCCGACCGCTGGCGCTTCATCCTCGACCAGCAGTGGAATCCCAATTCGCACCAGACCGACCTGTCGACGTTCACCGTGCAGAACCGCTTCGGCGACGACGGCATCGTGAATTTCTCGTACCGCTTCCGGCGCGACTTCCTCGAACAGGTCGACGTCTCGGCCGCCGTGCCGATCACGCCGAGCTGGCGCATCATCGCGCGCGAAAACTATGCCCTGAACGACCCGCTGGCCGCCGCCAACGACCCGCACGGCAAGAACGGCCGCAACCTGGAGCGCTTCATCGGCATCGAGCACGACACCTGCTGCGTGGCCGTGCGCGTGCTGGCGCGGCGCTGGATCCGCAATATCGAGGGCGACAGCGACAGCGCGATCTACTTCGAGCTGGAGTTCAAGGGCGTCGGTTCGCTCGGCCAGAAGACCGACTCGTTCCTGCGGAATGCTATCCTTGGCTATCAGTGAGTTAGCCACGGCGGGCGCAGCGGCCACAGGCACCGCGCCCGTGAACGGATCGGCCGATCCGATGTCTCACGCTGGCGCTCCCCGTTGGCGATGCCTCGGCCCGTCGCCGCAATCGCTGCCCTGCTTCGCTGGTGCCGTGTGCACCGCATGTCCGGAACCCTTATGAAACCAGTCTTCGCCGCCCTTCTTCTCTCCCTCTTCGCACTGGCCGGACCCGCGGTCCGCGCGCAGACGACGCCCGCGCCGGCGCCCTCGCCCGGCACGCCGCTGGACCGCATCGTCGCCGTCGTCGACGAGGATGTGGTGCTGCAGAGCGAACTCGACCGCGACGTTGCGCGCGTCACCACGCAGTTCGCCAACAGCCCGCAGCAGCTGCCGCCGCGCGATGTGCTCGAGCGCCAGGTGCTCGATCGCCTGATCAACCAGAAACTGCAGATCTCGCGCGCCGATTCCACCGGCGTGAAGGTGTCCGACGCCGAGGTCGACCAGGGCCTTGCGCAGATCGCCGCGCAGAACAAGCTCGATGTCGGCCAGCTGCGCAGCGCGATCCAGTCGCAGGGCATGGACTACGACCAGTTCCGCAAGAACGTGCGCGAGCAGCTCGTGCTGCAGCGTCTGCGCCAGCGCATCGCGCAGAGCCGCGTGCAGATCAGCGACGCCGAGATCGACAGCCTGATCAAGAACGGCAACGTCGGCCGCGGCCAGCAGCATGTCGGCTTCATCCTGATCAACGTGCCCGACGGCGCCACGCCGGATCAGGTCGACGAAGCGCATCGCAAGGCCGACGAGGCCAAGAAGCAGCTCGACGACGGCATGGATTTCGCCGCCGCCGCGATCCGTTATTCCAATGCCGACAACGCGCTGCAGGGCGGCGATCTCGGCTGGCGTCCGCGCAACGAGCTGCCGCCGGCGTTCGTCGACGCGACCGAAAAGATGCAGGACGGCCAGGTCACCGCACCGATGCGCGGCCCGAACGGCTTCTATCTGGTCAAGCTGTTCGGCAAGCGCGACGAAGGCGCGCAGATGGTCACCGAATATCACGCGCGCCATATCCTGATCAAACCGAGCGAACTGGTATCCAGCGAGCAGGCCGAGAAGAAGGTCGCCGCGATCCGCCAGAAGATCGTCGCCGGCGAGGAGTTCGACAAGGCCGCCAAGGATTCCTCGGAAGACGAAGCCACCGCACGCCTCGGCGGGGATCTCGGCTGGTTCTCCGGCACCGCCTACGGCACGCGCGTGGAAGACACGCTGAAAACCATGAGCAAGGGTGAAATCTCGCAGCCGTTCCAGAGCGATGCAGGCTGGCACATCATCCAGGTCGTCGACACGCGCAGCGTCGACAAGTCCGGCGACCTGCAGCGTGACCAGGCCAAGAACATCCTCTTCCAGCGCAAGGCCGAGGACGAATTCGGCAGCTTCGTGCGGCAGATCCGCAGCGAAGCCTACGTCGAGATCCGCCTGCCGGGCACGGACACGGCAGCGGCGCCGGCGAAGCCCAGCGCGCCTTAAGCCGGCGCCTGCGTTCGCAGCCGGCGACGTGGAAGCTGAACTTGCGGCCGCGCTGCCGCGCCTCGCGCTGACCGCGGGCGAGCCGGCCGGCATCGGGCCGGAACTGATCGCCATGCTCGCGGCCACGCCGGTGGCCGCGGATCTGATCGTGATCGCCGATGCGGATCTGCTGGCAAGCGCGGCGCGTGCCGCCGATGTCGCGCTGGCGCTCACGCCGTACGATCCGGCCATCGCAATCACCGCGCGTGCGCCCGGCAGCGTGCGCGTCGCGGCGATGTCGCTGCGCACGGCAGCGGTCCCCGGCACGCTCGATCCACGCAATGCCGCCTATGTGCTGGCGACGCTCGCGCGTGCCGCCGACGGCGCCGCCAGCGGCGAGTTCGACGCCATCGTCACGGCGCCGGTGCACAAGGGCGTGATCAACGACGCCGGCATTCCGTTCACCGGCCACACCGAGTTTTTCGCGCAGCGCGCCAACCGCGATGTCGTGATGATGCTGACGGCCGCGCACGGCGGCGGCCGCGCCGCCAGCGGCGGCGACCTGCGTGTGGCACTGGCCACCACGCACCTGCCGCTCGCCGCGGTACCGGCTGCGATCAAGCGTGCAAGCCTGGTGCGCACGCTGCGCATTCTCTGCG
>DASWPR010000096.1:0-2971 GCA_036398455.1 Dokdonella sp. | reverse complement strand
GTTCGGCTTCGGAGCGGCCTGTGCCTTGCTGGCTGCCGTCTTGCTGAAGTTCTGGGTTGTGAGCGCGGGCGCGCCCCGCGCGGCCTGATCGCAGCATTCGCTGGCCCTGTCGCGGACTCCCTTGCGGGCCGCCAGGGCCGGGCGTAGCGTGTGCGCACCTTGGTCGGGGAGGTGGATCATGCGCATCGGCATCGCGGCGCTGCTCGGCGCCATCGTGATTTTCTTCTGGCAATTCGCTTCGCACATGCTGCTGCCGGTCGGCACGATGGGCTTTCGCCTGCCGCAGGCCGAAGACGCCGTGCTGCAGTCGGTCAGCGCGGGGTTGCCCCAGGCGGGCATCTACCTGCTGCCGAGCATCGATCCGGCGAAGATGGGCGACAAGCCGACGATGGACGCCTGGGTCGCGAAGGCGAAGGTGAATCCGTCCGTGTTCGTCGTCGTCGCTACGCCGAAGGCCGATCCTGCCAGCATGGGAGCCGAGCTCGGTACGCAGTTCGTCAGCAACCTCGTCGCCGCAGTGCTGGTGGCGTGGGTGCTCGCGGCGACCGCGTGGGGATTCGGCGCGCGCGTGACCGGGGCGACCGCGTTCGGCGTGTTCGGCTGGCTCGCCAATATCCTTCCGCAATGGAACTGGTATCGCTTTCCGAGTGATTTCCTGGTCGGCAACCTGATCGACCAGGGCGTCGGCTGGCTGCTCGCCGGCGTCGCGATCGCCTGGTGGCTGGGCCGCAGGTAGCGCCGTCGCGGCACGATGCAGCGACGGCGCGCGGCAGCTGCGCGCCGGAATCGCACGTGCAGAGCAATCGCCGCAGCAGGCGAGAGACGCGGATGGCACGGCTATAATCCGCGTCTTTCGTCATTTCCGGATGCCCCATGCTCGATCCCGTCCTGCTGCGCGCTCATCTCGATGTCGTCGCCGAGCGTCTCGCCGCGCGTGGCTTCTCTCTCGACAAAGCGGCGATCGAGTCGCTCGAAGCGCAGCGCAAGAGCGCGCAGACCGAGACGCAGGAGCTGCAGAACCTGCGCAATACGCGCTCGAAGGCCATCGGGCAGGCCAAGGGCAAGGGCGAGGACGCCGCCGCGCTGATGGCGGAAGTGGCCGGCATCGGCGACCAGCTGAAGGCGAACGAGCACAAGCTGGCCGAGGTGCAGGCGAGGCTGGCGGACGTCGCACTCGGCTTGCCGAACCTTCCGCATGCATCGGTGCCGCCCGGCAAGGACGAGAACGATAACGTCGAGCAGCATCGCTGGGGTACGCCGCGCGCGTTCGATTTCGCGGTGAAGGATCATGTCGAGCTTGGTGCGCACAAGGGATGGCTCGACGGCGATGCCGGCGCGAAGCTGTCCGGCGCGCGCTTCACCGTGCTGCGCGGCGAACTGGCACGCCTGCACCGCGCGCTCGCGCAGTTCATGCTCGACCTGCACACGACCGAGCATGGTTATCTGGAATGCAACGTGCCGCTGATCGTCAACGCCGATGCGATGCAGGGCACCGGCCAGCTGCCGAAGTTCGAGGATGACCTGTTCGCGACGGCGGTCGGCGAGACCCGCCGCTACCTGATTCCGACCGCCGAGGTATCGCTGACCAACATCGTCCGCGAAGAGATCGTCGAGGACGCCGGCACGCTGCCGTTGCGCATGGCGGCGCACTCGCAATGCTTCCGCGCGGAGGCCGGCTCGCACGGCCGCGACACGCGCGGGATGATCCGCCAGCATCAGTTCGAGAAAGTCGAACTGGTCACCATTGCGAAGCCGGCCGAGAGTTTCGACGAGCACGAGCGCATGACGCGCTGTGCCGAGGTGGTGCTGGAACGGCTGGGCCTGCCGTATCGGCGCGTCCTGCTGTGCGGCGGGGACATGGGCTTCACCGCGACCAAGACCTACGATCTGGAAGTGTGGCTGCCCTCGCAGCAGACGTATCGCGAGATTTCGTCGTGCTCGAATTGCACCGACTTCCAGGCGCGCCGCATGCAGGCGCGCTGGCGCAATCCGGAAACGGGCAAGCCCGAACTCGTGCATACCTTGAACGGATCGGGCGTCGCAGTCGGCCGTGCGCTGATCGCGGTGATGGAGAACTACCAGAACGCCGATGGTTCGATCACGGTGCCCGTCGTGCTGCAGCCCTATATGGCGGGCGCGCAGGCGATCGTCTAGCCGGGGATCGCGGGCGCGGTTGCGGGAAGTTCGGCAACCGATTGAAGGGGGCTGTCTGATTTCGACGGTGGGAAGCAGTCGCCGCCGTTCAGTGGATCGCCACCGGCCGTCTGCTGTCCTGCGGCGACGAACGGCGCTGCATCTCGCTTTGCAGCTGGCGATGCTCGGTCGAGCCGTAGCCGCTGGCCATTACGGCTTCCCATTCGCGCATCTGCAGCTCGTGATCGGACAGGCGATCGATCGGCATCTCGACGACGTTCAACATGGCAGCAGTCCAGGGATCAGGGTATTGACACCGAAGCAGAATGCGTGCCATGCACGCACGCTGTCCATTCAGATCGCGCGCATCCGTACTTCGCACCGGGTCGGCGCCGGCCTCATCGCGGGTCCTGAAACGATATTTCGGTCGAGGCGAGCAACTCGAGGATCGTCAGGTAGCGCTGCATATTCTGCGTCGAAGTGGTCGGCCGGCTGTTCTCGTCATAAAGAAGGAGTCTGTCGGGCCGCACAAGTTTCGCCGCCGCCAGCAACTGCATCAGTTTCGGCGGAATAGCGAGGCTCAGCGGAACACGCGCGTGCGACAGGGTAGCGGAATTGACGTCCCACTCGCTGAGAACACGGTAGCGTCCCGGTGCGACGATCTTCAGACAGTATGGCAGGCACTTGCTTATGAAATCGCCCTTGCTCACCTCATCGCTCCCGCCGCTGCGGCTGTCCCGTGCCGTGAACATCAGACCCGCCAGCCGCTCTGGCGCCGGCCGCGACGAATCGTTCGAGGCTCCTCCATAAGAAAGACGTGATTTGGCAGGAAAGTGCG